>JBNKPL010000053.1:0-15205 GCA_050295355.1 Sedimenticolaceae bacterium | reverse complement strand
CCGATGGCCTTTTTGCCGCGGGCCACCTCACGCGCCTGATCCAGGGCGATGTGGTAGGGAAGGATCAGCGGACAGGATTCGCTGATACCGAGACGCGAGGCAGCGGGGATGCCGCCCTCCTCCAGCATGGTCACTTCCTTGAGCAGGGCGCTGGGTGACAGCACTACGCCGTTGCCGATCAGGCAGCGCACGTTGTCGCGCAGAATGCCGGAAGGGATCAGGTGCAGGATGGTCTGCTTGCCTTCGATAACCAGCGTATGCCCGGCATTATGTCCCCCCTGAAAACGAACCACCGCCTGGGCGCGGTCGGTCAGCAGGTCCACAATCTTCCCCTTGCCCTCATCACCCCACTGGGTGCCGAGCACTACTACATTCTTGGCCATAATTTTTCTCTAGTTAAAGCTAAGTGTTTTCAGTCCAGGCAGGCCCTAGTCCCCAAGGGGCACTACCGACCACTCATTATCCTGTTTTTTCAACACCGCCACACATCCCAGTTCGGCGGCGTCCCCCTGCTGCCCCGGAAGGGCGCAGACAACCCGTTTTCCCGCGGCCCGCAATTCCTGTATCCGCTGCGTCTGCCCGGGCTCCTCGGACCAGGGTGCAAATATACCACCCTCGGCCGCCGGTTCCAGGCTTTTTCCCTGCTGCAGCAGAACCCGCAGATCGGCGCTGAAACCGCACGCCGGACGCGCCCGGCCGTACAGTTTACCGATGTCATCGTAGCGTCCGCCGCGGGCGATCTCCTGTCCCATTCCGGGGACGAAGGCCGCGAAAACCACCCCGGTATGGTAGTGGTAGCCGCGCAGTTCGGCCAGATCGAAGTGGAGGGAGAGATCCGGCAGCCGCTGCCGAAGCAGTTCCGACAGGCGTTTCAGTTCACCCAGCGCCTGCCGCACCGCCTCTCCGGCCCCGGCGAGCAGCTTCTCGCCCCGCTCCAGGGCATCGTCGCCGCTCAGTTCCGCCAGGCCGATAAACATGGCCGCGGTTTGCGAGGGGATCGCCATCTCCTGCATCAGGGCTCCCATCTCCGGTACCGCCTTGCGCTGCAGCACCTCGAACAGCCGCATCTCCTGAGCCGAATCCAGGCCCGCCGCCCTGGCCAGGCCACGGAAGATGCCCACGTGGCCAAGGTCGATATAGCTCTCCTCGATACCGGCGTTACGCAGGGTCTCCATCATGAGACAGAGGATCTCCAGTTCGCTCTCCACCCCGGAGTGGCCGTAAAGCTCCGCACCCACCTGCATGGGCGCGCGCGAGCCGCCAAAGCCGTCGCTACGGGTATGCAGCACCGTCCCCACATAGCAAAGCCGGGTGGGACACTCGCGGCGCAACTGGTGGGCGTCGATGCGGGCGGCCTGGGGGGTGATGTCGGCGCGGATTCCGAGCTGACGGCCGGTGGGCTGGTCGGTAAGACGGAAGGTCCGCAGATCCAGGTCTCCCCCGGAGGTGGAGTGCAGGGATTCGATATATTCCATGAAGGGGGGGAATATCAGCTCATAGCCCCAGCGGCCGTACAGATCCAGCAGCCGGCGGCGCAACTGTTCCAGCTCCCCCGCACGCGGCGGCAGAACCTCTTCTATCCCCTCGGGAAGCAGCCAGTGGTTGTTTTGCATATCGTTCAATTCACCAGATAGAGGGTGGCTACGCCGAGCAGCATGGTGACCAGCCCGCCGATCCGCATGGAGTGGTCATCCATCTGCAGCACAGCGAATAACATCTTGCGCACCAGCGCGGGATTGACGAAGGGCAATATACCTTCGATCACCATCATCAATGCCAGTGCAACCCAGAGATCGTGCCACATGTGCTTGCGTGTTATTCCCAGGAAGAGCCGCGGAGTACGCAGCTTCACAACCCTTGAGCCGCTGCGTACCCCGCCTCTGTTTTCAGACGCCGGGAGAAATCAAACCAGCCCAAAACCGGGCGCCGGTATCATTTCCCCATTTGGTTGAAGTAGTTGAAGAACTCGGAATCCGGCTTAATCACCATCACGTCCCCGCCCTTTTCGAACACGGCCCGGTAGGCGTTCAGGCTGCGGTAGAAGGCGTAGAACTCGCGGTTCTTGTTGTAGGCGTTGGCGTAGATCTCGGCGGCCTTGGCGTCACCCTCGCCGCGCAGCTCTTCTGCCTGCCGGTAGGCCTCAGCCAGGATTACTGTATGCTTCCTGTCCGCATCAGCTCTGATCTTCTCCGCGGCCTCAGCCCCTTTGGCCCGTAAATCACGCGCAACCCTCTCACGCTCTGCCCGCATACGATTGTAAACGGGATCGCTAACCTCTTGGGGCAAATCAATCTGCTTAACCCTAACGTCAACTATCTCAACCCCAAGTTCCGATGCTTTCTCATCCGCATCCTTTCTTAACAACTCCATTATCTCTGTGCGTTCTGCGGAAATCACTTCCTGAATAGTACGTTTACCAAACTCGTCACGGAGACTTGTGTTGATACGCTCCGACAATAATGTTGACGTTTTGTCTAATAAACCACCTGTAGAACGATAATACTGGGCCACGTTGGAGATACGCCACTTGGCATACGAATCAACAATCACATCCTTTTTCTCAGTGGTCAGAAAACGTTGCGGGCGCGCATCGAGAGTCTGGATGCGTTTATCAAATATCTTTACTTCTTCGACAATTGGAAACATCCAATGAAGACCTGGTTCATAATCCGCATCAACAACCTCACCAAGCCGCAATTTAAGAGCCAGCTCCCATTGCGTAACAACAAAAGCAGATGCATAAAGGCCCACACCAAACAGGGCAATAATAACAACTATACTGATGCCTTTATTACTCATTAGCGGACCCTCCTGCTACGGATCACTTCTCGCTCTGGCGTGGACACTGTATCCCGCTCCTGCACTGGCGCTCTATAGCTTTCCGTGGTGGATGATGGGCTCAGCTGACGTGACTGGATCAGTTTATCCAGCGGCAAATACATCAGACTGTTGCCGCCCTCCACGTCCAGCATCACCTTGTTGGTCTTGCCCAAGACATCTTCCACGGTTTCCAGATAGAGTCGCTTGCGCGTTACCTCGGGCGCTTTTTCATACTCAGCCAACACAGCCAAAAAGCGTGCGGCTTCACCTTCAGCTTCAGCAATCACTTTTTCATGGTAGGCTTTCGCATCTTCAATACGACGAGCTGCCGCACCCCTGGCTTTCGGCACGACCTCATTAGCATAGGCTTCAGCCTCATTCTCCAACCTTTCCTTGTCCTGACTAGCTTTGATCGCATCATCAAATGCCGCCTTAACCTGCTCAGGTGGTTTAGCAGGCTGCATATTCACACTTGTGATTTCGAGACCGGTTTTATAATTATTAACCAGTGTTTGAATACGCTGTCTTATCTGATCAGCAACAGAACCACGACCCGTGGTTAAAATGAAATCCAGGTCATTTTTACCAATGGTTTCGCGCACCGCTGTTTCAGTAGCATCACGCATGGTCTTTTTGGGATTCCGATCCTGGAACAGATAGTCTGCCGCGTTCTGAATTCTCGACTGCACGGTCAATTCTATGTCTACGATATTCTCGTCCCGAGTCAACATTGTTGCTTGATGGGTAAAGGTTGAGAATTCGTCCACATTGAGAATAACCACTCGATCAACCAGAGGAACAAGAAAATGCGGACCAGGCTGCGTCACATCCTTATAAGCGCCGAAACGCAGTACTACGCCACGTTCTGGAGCCTCCACGATGTAGACGCTCTGCCACGCTAGAAACAACAGCAGAAGAATGCCTATCAATGCGCCGAGTCCTGAGGCCCCCGGACCGGCAGACGGCCTTTCACCGCCGTTATCGCCGGAACCGCCGCCCTTGCGGCCACCAAACATGCCCGACAGACGCTCCTGCATCTTCTTTACTACTTCATCCAGGTCGGGTGGGCCCTGGTCTCCTCCGCGGCCGCCCCACGGATCCTTATCTCCACCCGGTTCGTTCCAGGCCATGTGTAGCTCCATTCATATCAGTTTGTTTGGAAAAGGGGGCCATTCTAGCCCCCATCGTTTTGAATTTGAACCTTGCCTTGGTCAGCCGACCATTCGGCTCTCCAAAGCCACCTCGCGGCTCAACAGCCGCTCATATTCCAGGCGCGGCATTTCCAGCTCCAGTTCCCAGCCGCCCTCGTCGGTGGTTCGCTCGCCGAGAATCTTGGCCAGCTGAAAAAGCTGCGCCCGCAACCGCCCGTCCTGTGGACCCAGGCGAAACACCCTGTGGATGTGCTCGCGGTGGAAAAACTCCGCCAGGGCGTCCAGTAACAGATCCACCCCGGCGTCGTTCCTGGCGGAGAGCCAGACCCGGCGCACATGACCCGCTTCGTCCCGCTCCACCCGAGGCGTCTCCCCTTCCGTCAGATCGATCTTGTTGTAGACCTCGATCTGAGGCACTTTATCGGCGCCGATCTCCCTCAGCACATCGTTCACTTCCGCCACACATACTCCCTTACGCTGGCTGGCGCTGTCGATGACATGGATCAAAAGATCGGCGGAAACCGTCTCCTGCAGGGTGGAGCGGAAGGCGGCCACCAGTTCATGGGGGAGATGGGAGATAAAGCCCACCGTATCGGCCAGCACCATGGCGCCCTCGCCGGGCAAATCCACCCGCCGCAGGGTGGGGTCCAGGGTGGCGAACAGCTGATCGGCGGCGTAAACACCCGAATCGGTGAGCTGGTTAAACAGGGTGGATTTACCCGCATTGGTGTAGCCCACCAGGGAGACCGTAGGCACGTCCGCCCGGCTCCTGGCCCGGCGCCCCTGTTCGCGCTGCCCCTCCACCTTTTGCAGGCGTTTGCGGATCTGGGTGATCCGGTTGTTCAACAGGCGGCGGTCGGTCTCGAGCTGGGTTTCACCCGGCCCGCGCAGGCCGATCCCGCCCTTCTGGCGCTCCAGGTGGGTCCAGCCGCGGACCAGCCGCGTGGCGAGGTGTCGCAGTTGGGCCAGCTCCACCTGCAGCTTACCCTCGAAGGAGCGGGCCCGCTGGGCGAAGATATCGAGAATGAGACCGGTGCGATCTACCACCCGGCACTTGAACTCCCGCTCCAGGTTGCGCTCCTGGCTGGGGGAGAGATCGTGATTGAAAATCACCAGCCCGGCCTCGCCGGGGTGACCGCGATGGCCACCTCCTCGGCTTTACCCTTGCCGATAAAGAGCCGGGGATCGGGAGTGGAGCGGCTGCCGGTTACCGTGGCGATGGGCTCGGCGCCCGCGGAGACCGCGAGATCGAGAAACTCGTCCAGTTCGTCGGGATCGGAGCCGCCCCCCAGATCCATATGGACAAGGATGGCACGCTCACCGCTTTTGGGGCGTTCAAACATGGCTTGAGAGGCTAGGATTCAGCGTTTGATGAATAATGGAGCCCACATAAAACGGGCGGATAGCGATAACGAGACCAGCGGCTTCAAGGCATCCCTAATCCGGTTGACTCCTCCTCGCCTCTCAAACCGTGCAATCAGTAGTTGCCCGGTTCCGGCTGTCCTTCAGCGCCGGAGGTAATCCGCACGTTGCGGGACGGCACCACCGTGGAGATGGCATGCTTGTACACCATCTGGCTGACGCTGTTTTTCAGCAGCACCACAAATTGGTCAAAGGATTCGATTTGTCCCTGAAGTTTGATTCCATTCACCAGGAAGATCGAAACGGGGATTCGTTCTTTTCTCAAGGCGTTCAGAAAAGGGTCTTGTAGGCTCTGCCCCTTGGACATGAGATTCTCCTTGTTGTAGTTAGATAACGACCGGGTTACGGGCCCAAAACGGAACCCCGGCAATAGCACCCGGTACAGAGGGATTGTAGCACATGGGCACGTATGACAATGCTTATGTACGGACGGTTCCAATGATTTTCAAGGCCTGGGCCAAGGGACCGTCGCCTTCCTCCCGCAGCCAGTGGAGATCCCTCTCCTGGCGCAGCCAGGTGTACTGTCTTTTCGCCAGTTGGCGGGTGGCCGCCACCCCCCGTTCGATCATCCCGTCGTAGTCGTACTCCCCGCGCAGATAACCGGCCATCTGCCGATAGCCCACCAGACGCAGGGCGGGCATATCGGGCGTGAGCCTCCAGCGCTCAATCAACGCCCGCACCTCCTCTTCGAAGCCCTGCTCGAGCATCTGCAGAAAGCGCTGTTCAATCCGCTGGTGCAGCACCGCCCGCTCCGCCGGGGCGCGGGCCAGCTTGATCACCCGGTAGGGGAGCTTCTGTTCGCCGTCCAGTTGCTGCAGTTCCGACATGGGGCTGCCGGTGAGTTCATACACCTCCAGCGCGCGGATGATCCGCTGCGGGTCGTTGGGGTGGATGCGGGCGGCGCAGACCGGGTCCACCCGCTCCAGTCGCCCGTGCAGTACTTCCCAACCCTGGGCAGCGGCCTCTGCTTCCAGCCGGGCGCGCACATCCGGGTCCCCCTCAGGCAGTTCCGAAAGCCCGTACTGAAGGGCGCGGAAATAGAGCATGGTGCCGCCCACCAGCAGGGGGATATTGCCGTTTTGCACCACCTCATCCATCTCGCGCAGGGCGTCGGCGCGAAAGCGGGCGGCGGAGTAGCTCTCGGTGGGATCGCAGATATCGATCAGACGGTGGGGCGCGGCGGCCAGTTCCTCCGCGCTCGGCTTGGCGGTGCCGATGTTCATCTCACGGTACACCAGGGCGGAATCCACGCTGATGATCTCGCACGGCAGTTTTTGCACCAGATCAATCGCCAGCCCGGTCTTGCCCGAGGCGGTGGGGCCCATGAGGAAAATGGCGAGGGGCGGTTGCCTGCCCACGTTACTGCCCGCGCTGGAACAGCCGGTCCAGCTCTTCCATGTTGATCTGGGTCCAGGTGGGGCGGCCATGGTTACACTGTCCGCTTCGCTCCGTGCGCTCCATATCCCGCAGCAGGGCGTTCATCTCCTCCAGGGTCAGCCGGCGGTTGGCGCGCACCGAACCGTGGCAGGCCATGGTGGCGAGCACGGCGTTGATCTCCTCCCGGACCCGCTCCGTGGTCCCATGCTCCATAAGATCGGAGAGCAGGTCACGCAACAGCTTCTCCGCATCCGCGCCCTGCAACAGGACCGGTATGGCGCGCACCACCAGGGTCTCACTACCGAGACGGTCCACCTCCATGCCGATCCCCGCAAACAGATCCCGATGTTCCTGGGCCAGATCCGCCTCGCGGACGCTGACCGCTACCGATAGGGGCAGCAGCAGGGGGGCGCTCCTGATACCAGCCCCTTCATGGGTCTCTTTCAGACGCTCATAGGTGATGCGTTCATGGGCGGCGTGCATATCCACCAGCACCAGCCCGTTGTGGTTCTCGGCCAGGATATACACCCCGCCCAGTTGGGCCAGGGCGTGGCCCAGCGGAAAGTGCACCGACTCATCTACGGCCGCCGCTTCCGGCGGGCGCTGTATTTCAAAGGAGGTCCGGTAGCCCCTGTCCTGTCCACTCGGACCGAGGGGCATGGGGGTCTGACGGCGGTAATGGGCCCGCTCCTCCGCAACCTGGCCAGAGGAAGATGCAAATCCTTGCGGCCCAGCGCCCGCGGGCGCCTTTTCCATCAACCCTTCACCCGTTTCCAGCTCCGGAGCGGCCAGCACCCGATGCAGGGTGCGATAGATAAAATCGTGCACCAACCGGCTATCCCGAAACCGCACCTCGGACTTGGCGGGATGCACATTCACATCCACCAACCGCGGAGCCAGCTCCAGATAAAGCACAAAGGCGGGATGACGGCCGTGGAACAACACGTCCTGAAAGGCCTGGCGCACCGCATGGGCGATCACCTTGTCCCGCACCATACGGCCGTTGACGTAGAAATACTGCATGTCGGTCTGGCTGCGGGAGAAGGTGGGCCGCGCGATCCAGCCCCGGAGGGTCAATCCGGCCGCCTCTTCCTCCGCATAGAGGGCGTTTTCCAGAAAGGCGCCCCCCAGCAGCCCCTTGATCCTCTGTTCCCACGACCGGCGCTCGGTGGCCGCCGGGAGGTTGAACTGCTCACGCCGGTTGTGCGCCAGGGTAAAGGCCACGTCGAAGCGGCTCAGGGCCAACCGCCGGACCAAGGTCTCGATATGACCGAGTTCCGTGCGCTCCGTTTTCAGGAACTTGCGCCGGGCCGGGGTGTTATAAAAGAGATCCCGCACCTCCACCGTGGTCCCCACGGGATGGGCGGCGGGCTCCGTTGCCGGCTCGCCCGTCTGATGATCCTGTTCGATGCGCCACCCGGCATCGCTGTCTCGGTCACGGGAGGTGAGGCTCAGACGGGATACGGAGGCAATGCTGGCCAAGGCCTCGCCGCGGAAGCCCATGCTGGTCACCCCCTCCAGTTCCTCCAGGGTGGCGATCTTGCTGGTGGCATGGCGGGAGAGCGCCAAGGGCAACTCTTGGTGGGGAATGCCGCCGCCGTCGTCCCGGATGCGTATGAGCTTTATACCGCCCTGCTCGATCTCCACCTCGATCCGGCCGGCGCCCGCATCCAGACTGTTTTCGACCAACTCCTTCACTACCGAGGCCGGGCGCTCCACCACCTCGCCGGCGGCGATCTGGCTGATGAGTTGGGAAGGTAAGGGACGAATACGCATGGGTGGTGGTCATTTTGCCACCAGGCGGGTTAAAGGGGAACTTGGCTCAAAGGCTTTTAGCCACAGAGGGCACAGAGCTCACGGAGAAAACCCGTTCAATCCTGTGGGAGCGGCGACCCGCCGCGAAAGAAACAACCACAATAACCAAATCCACCCTGGTTTCAGATTCATCATTGTGAACTGAGGGTTGACCTACTTTTTACGTGTTAGACACGGAGGACACGAAGAATTTCACTTCAGCTATCTCTGTGCCCTCTGTGCTCTCTGTGGCTAAAAAGATTAGGTTTCGGGGATGCGGATAACCTGCCCGATTCGCACCCGGTCATTGGGCAGATTATTGACCGAGCGCAACTCATGTACGCTCACATCGTACTGCTGCGCGATCACGGACAGGGTATCCCCCTTGTTGATCACGTGATTGCGGGTACGGACCGGTTTTGACTCCGTTTTAGCCGCGGCGCTCCGGACCGGCTCCTCGCGGGCCTGTTCCGGGGCTTTGGCCGCTGTATCCCGGGTGGGATTCTTGCGCTCCGCCAGGATGGTGCCGGGCGGCGGGGTGTTCTGAAAGTAGTCGCGGATACCCGCCAGCATGGCCTGGGCGAGTTTGCGCTGATGATCCGGGGACTTCAGGTTTTTCTCCTCCTGGGGATTGGAGATGAAGGCGGTCTCCACCAGGATGGAGGGGATATCCGGCGACTTCAGCACCACGAAACCGGCCCGCTGCACCTGCCGCTTGTGGAGCTTGCCCACCCGGCGCAGCCGGGCATGCACCTTCTCGGCCACCTCATGACTGGCCTGCAGGGTGGCGGTCTGCGACAGGTCCAGCAGCACCGAGGCCAGCATATCGTCCTTATCCTTGAGCTCCACGCCACCCACCAGGTCGGCGCTGTTCTCCCGCTCCGCCAGCCACAACGCCGCTTCGCTGGAGGCCCCCTTCTGGGACAGGGTGTAGACGGTGGAACCCGTGACCCGGCGGTCGCGGAAGGCATCGGCGTGGATGGAAACAAACAGGTCCGCCTTCTCCTTGCGCGCCAGATCAATGCGTTTTCTCAGACCCAGATAGTAATCGCCGGTCCGGATCATGACCGGGCGCATGCCCGGCTCCTTCTCCAGCAGCGTCTTCAGGGTTTTGGCGATGGCGAGCACCACATCCTTCTCGCGGGTGCCGTAGCGGCCGCGGGCGCCTGGATCTTCGCCGCCATGCCCGGCATCGATGGCGATCACGATGTCCCGCGGATCGCCCTTGTTCGGGATCTCGATGGCCTTTTTCGGTTCCGCCGGCTTTTCCACGGCGTCCATCAGGTCCACCACCAGGCGATAGCCGTACTGGCGATTGGGCTGCAGCACGAAGCTCTTGGCCTTGACCTGTTCTTTCAGATCCAGAACCACCCGGAGATCGCCGCCGTTGCGGACCCCGGTCCGGACCTTGCGCAACAGGGGGCTGTCGGTGGCGAGATCGTCCACCGAACCGGTGAGGCTGGAGTCCTTGATATCGATGACCAGACGGTCGGGATTCTGCAGGGAGAACAGGGAGTGCTCGACCTGCGCGCTGGTATCAAAAACCAGGCGCGTGTGATCGGGCGCCGTCCAGAGACGAACGTTCTTGACCTGGATCTGCTGTGCCTGGAGCGGTAATGCCAACAACAGCAGTGCGAGGGCGGCAATTTTTCTCATCAGTGCGGCCATCCGGATTCCCCTACCTGCATACGCCTAAAAGTAGCATGCAAAAAAGAGTTTTTCCAGGATTTTCTGCTAGATAGCCGTCTTTTCTATTTCTGATTGTTAAGTTCTGTCGCTAACTCTTCCAGCAACGCCTTTCCCGCTTCCGTACGGCCCTCCATTTCCACCGTCCGCCCCCCGTCCAGATACTCCAGATGCAGGACCAGATCCGCCGCCGGAAGCTCTCCCTCCCCTTTTTCCGGCCACTCCACCAGCAGCACGGCCGCGTTCTCCAGCAGGTCGCGCACGCCGAGGTATTCCAGCTCTTCGGGATGGCCCAGGCGGTAGAGATCGAAGTGGTAACAGTTGCGCCCCTCCAGTTCATAGGGCTCCACCAGGGTATAGGTGGGGCTCTTGACCCGCCCCTGATGGCCCAGGCCGCGCAGGAACCCCCGCGCCAGGGTGGTCTTGCCCGTGCCGAGGTTACCCTCCAGATAGATGACGCAGGCCGCCGGGACCAGCTTGGCCAGGGTCGCGCCCAGCGCCTCCTGGGCCTCCGCCGAGGGGATGGTCAATTTCATTGGGATTTGGCGCCTGTGATCAGCAGGGCCCGGATCTCCGGCATCAGGTCCCCGGCCAGGAGTCCCCGTTCACCCTGAACCGCGGCCCGGTCCGCCGCCGCCGCATGCAGCGCCACACCCATGCGGGCTGCATCCGCGGCGCTGTGACCCTGGGCGAGCAGGGACGCGACCACGCCGGTCAGCACGTCGCCCATACCGCCGCTCGCCATGCCCGGATTGCCCTCGCTGCAGACCGCTACAGGCTCATCTGTTCCGGCAGCGACCAGGGTTCCCGCCCCTTTCAGCACCGTCACGCCACCATACTGTTGCCGCAGGCGCTGCACACTGGCCAGACGGTCGGCCTGGATCTCGTGGGTAGTGCAGCCGAGCAGGCGGGCCGCCTCGCCCGGATGGGGGGTCAGTACCCAGTGGTCTCTCTTTATCGGTTCCGCCGCCAGCAGGTTCAGGGCGTCCGCGTCCACCACCAGGGGAAGCGGCGACTCCAGTACCCGGCTCAGCAGCCCCCGGGCCCATTCCGATTGGCCGATGCCGGGTCCGATGGCGATTACCGTGGCCCGCTCCAGCAGCGGAGCGAGATCCGCCGATTCCGCGACCCCGTGGCACATCAGCTCCGGACGGCCCATATTCAGCACCGCCGCATGTTCGGGACGGGTGGCCACGGATACCAGCCCCGCCCCCGTGCGGGTCGCCGCCTCGGCGGCCATGCGCGCCGCGCCCGAGTAACCCTGTTCGCCCCCAATCACCAGCACATGGCCGAAACCGCCCTTGTGTGCGGTACGGGATCGGGGGATTAACAGGGACGACTGCTGACGCCAATCCATGCGCCGGGCCGATGGCCGTTGCCCCGCATACACCTCCGGCGGCACCTCCAGGCTGTTGAAATAGACCCGGCCGCACAACTCCGGTCCCTCGCCCAGAAACAGCCCCTGCTTGAGGCCGATGAAGGTGATGGTGGCGTCCGCCTTGAGGGCGGCGCCCAGCACCGCGCCCGTGTCCGAATGGAGGCCGGAGGGAATATCCAGGGCGAGTACGGGCGCGGAGTGGTTGTTCACCGCCTCCAGGGCCTGGGCCCACTCTGATTTCACGTCCCGTTCCAGGCCCGTACCCAGAGCGCCATCCACGATCAGGTCGGTGAATTCAGGCAGCCCATCGTAAGTTTCAACCGCGCCACCCACATTGAGATAGGCCTCCATGGCCGTCCGGGCGTCGCCGCGAATCTTCCGGGGATCGCCCAGTTGCAGCACCCGCACCGTCAGACCGCTCTCCTGCGCCAGACGGGCCACCACGAAACCATCACCGCCGTTGTTGCCCGTGCCGCAGAGCACGGTAATATCCCGCGCCCGGCTCCAGCGCCAACGCATGAGCTTGAAGGCGGCTCCGCCTGCCCGCTCCATGAGGGTGATGCCGGGGATGGCGAAATCCTCAATGGCTATGCGGTCGAGTTCGCGCACCTGGTCCGCACGATAGAGATCGTGGGGCAGTTCGTGTTCCGCGACGGTTCTTTCTTTCAAGTTGCACCCATTCTTCCCCCCTCTCCCCCAGGGAGAGGGTTGGGGTGAGGGGATGAAAACAATTATCTACGAATCCCCATTGTAGCCAATCGGTTTCCAGCGGACATCTGTGGCATAGTCACGCCATGAGCCAGAGGGACGATACACAACAGTTCACAGAGCTGGCCCGCGCCATCAAGGGCTGGGGCGCGGAGCTGGGCTTTCAGCAGGTGGGCATCGCCAACACCGACCTCACCCTTGCCGAGCAGCGGCTGGGGCGTTGGCTTGAGAATCACAACCACGGCGACATGGAGTACATGGCGGCCCATGGCGCCAAACGCTCCCGCCCCGCCGAGTTGGTGCCCGGCACCCTGAGCATCGTGTCGGTGCGTATGGACCACCTGCCGCCCGACGACCATCCCCTGGAGATACTGGGCCGCCCGGAACTGGGCTATATCTCCCGCTACGCCCTGGGCCGGGACTACCACAAGATCCTGCGCAAACGGCTGCAACGCCTGGCGGACCGTATGGCGGAACAGGCGGGAGCCTTCGGTTATCGGGTGTTCGTGGACTCCGCGCCCGTGCTGGAGAAACCCATCGCGGAAAAGGCGGGACTGGGCTGGATCGGCAAACACGCCAATCTAGTGAATCGCCGGGCCGGCTCCTGGTTCTTTCTGGGCGAGATCTACACCGACCTGCCCCTGCCGCCGGACCCGCCCGCCATCGACCACTGCGGCCGCTGCAAGGCCTGCATGGAGATCTGCCCCACCCGGGCCATCACCGCGCCTTACATCCTGGACGCCCGCCGCTGCATCTCCTACCTGACCATCGAACTGCACGGCCCCATCCCCGAGGAGTTGCGCCCACTCATGGGCAACCGCATCTACGGCTGCGACGACTGCCTGCTCGCCTGTCCCTGGAACCGTTTTGCTACGCCCACCACGGAGCAGGACTTCCTGCCGCGTAACGGGCTGGAGGCACCGCAATTGATCGAACTCCTTCAATGGACGGAGCAGGAGTTTCTCCACCGCCTGGAGGGATCGCCCATCCGCCGAATCGGTCATGAGCGGTGGTTGCGTAATATCGCCGTGGCGCTAGGTAACGCGCCCTCTTCAGCGGAAATCATCGAAACATTAGAGAGCCGGAAGAAACACCCCTCCGAGATCGTGCGAGAGCATGTGGGTTGGGCGTTGGAACAGCAGGAAAGCTAGAAATTGCCGCCTCTTTTCCCCCTCTCCCTGAGGGAGAGGGTTGGGGTGAGGGGGATTCAAAAACAATTATTTTGATTCCCCTCATCCTATCCTTCTCCCGAAGGGAGAAGGGACCCACTAATTGCGACTGTTCAGTTTCTCAATATTTGTGGCTATGGAGAGAGATCTTTAATTCACTGAATCAAGGCAACCGCAAAAAATGCTCCCGATAATGCCGCAACTCCTCAATGGAATCGCGGATATCATCCAACGCCAGGTGCTTGCCACTTTTCACCACCCCCTTCGCCACCTCGGGCGCCCAGCGGTTGGCCAGTTCCTTCAGGGCGCTCACATCCAGATTGCGGTAGTGAAAAAAGGCCTCCAGCTCCGGCATCAGCCGGGCCATGAAGCGCCGGTCCTGACAGATGCTGTTGCCGCACATGGGGGACGCACCCTTGGGCACGTACTGACGCAGAAACTCAATGGTCTCCCGTTCCGCATCGGCCGCCGAGTGCGAACTCTCCTTGACCCGTTGGGTCAACCCCGAGCCACCGTGCTGCTGCGTGTTCCACTCATCCATGGCGTCCATGATCTCGTCCGGCTGATGGATGGCGATCACGGGCCCTTCGGCAAGGACATCCAGTTTGGAGTTGGTCACGATGGTGGCGATTTCGATGATCTGATCGGTAGCGGGTTCCAGACCGGTCATCTCAAGATCGATCCAGATTAGGTTGCTTGGGTCCTGGGGCATTTCGGTACTCTTGTTTATTGTAAGGTTCGGATTCTAGCAGAAGCGCTTTGGGGTCTGTATCCTTGCCACCCATGCATACAGTCACGATTCTCTTCCTGATCTTCCTCGCCGCCGGCCTGGGCGTACAGCTATGGCTCGGCGCCCGCCACCGCCGCCATGTGCTGGCCCATCGCCCGGAAGTGCCAGCGGCATTCGCGGACAAGGTCTCTCTGGAGGAGCATCAAAAGGCCGCCGACTACACCCTCACGCGCAACCGCTTCGGCAGCAAGGAGCTGATCTACGGCGCCCTGCTGTTGCTGTTCTGGACCCTGGGCGGCGGTATCCAGCTTTTGTCCGGTCTCTGGAGCGGCCTGGGCCTTGATCCGCTCCTCACGGGCACCGCCCTGATCCTCTCCCTGTTCCTGATCTCCAGCCTGCTGGACCTCCCCTTCGATCTCTGGCGCACCTTCCGCATCGAAGCGGCGTTCGGTTTCAACCGCACCACGCCGGGCCGCTTTATCAAGGACCTGCTGTTGCAGTTCCTGTTGTCGCTGCTCCTCGGTGTGCCGCTGCTGTGGGTCATGCTCTGGCTCATGCAGGAGAGCGGCGCCTACTGGTGGTTCTACGCCTGGCTGGTGTGGCTCGGCTTCACCCTGCTCATGACCTGGGTGTTCCCCACCCTAATCGCGCCCATCTTCAACAAGTTTACGCCGCTGGAAGATGAGGCGCTGCAACAACGGCTGCAGGCTTTGGTGGAGCGTTGCGGTTTCGCCAGCAAGGGGATCTTCGTCATGGACGGCTCTCGCCGCTCCTCCCACGGCAACGCCTATTTCACAGGCATCGGCCGCAGCAAACGCATCGTCTTTTTCGACACCCTGCTGGAAACCCTGCAACCCGACGAAGTGGAGGCGGTGCTGGCCCACGAACTGGGGCACTTCAAGTTACGACATGTACGCAAGGGATTGTTGCTGATGGCCGCCTCTTCGCTCATCGGTCTGGCGCTGCTGGG
>JBNKPL010000052.1:13876-15402 GCA_050295355.1 Sedimenticolaceae bacterium | reverse complement strand
AAAGGATCTGCCCCTGGATCTCGCTCCGGTAACTGAGGATGCCCCGGCAGGGGAGCCGTCTGAAAGCAAAGAATAATTACGTTCGGCGCCCGCCGGTATTCACCGGTGGGCGCCTTCTCTCGTGCGGCGGCTCCAACCCGGTCCTTGTGAAATATGGCGCCGGATTGGGAATACAATTCAGCAGAATTCCTCCTCCTCAACGCCGCGGTTTCCCGAAACTTATCTTGAGCCTGGGTAAGGCTCAAAAGGCGCGTTCCAGATCTCCCTAAAAGGGTGAATCCCAGCGTTCGCCGTAAATCAGACGCAGGCGGCGGGATATCGGCACTACACCCCATATGATCATAAAACCAATACAAATCAATTGGTTGCACGTATTTTCCGTTTCTTTTTGATGTGCTTTTAGTGTGGCGCCGTTTTATGATTTTGCTCTTTCGTCTCCCGGCGTGGTCTGTATAATCGGGCTGACAATCCGTACACTGCCCTGCCGTCAGTCTGCTGATCGCCTGCCGGCCCGGGCTGGCGGGTTGTGAATAATAATGGCCGGGTCCGGAGATGCCTCGGCCGAAAGTTCAAAATAGATATACATTTTTTAAAGAAAAAACCATGAACAGTTTTTCCAAATCCATCATGTGGGTTGTTCTGGCTATTGTCATCGGCCTGTTTCCGGCTGCCGTCCCGACGGTATATGCGGAAACAGATACGCCGCATACGACCTTGATGGAAGAGCTTTCCGAAAAGATCGTCCCCAATCGAAAATGTCTCAGCTGTCATGATGATGAAGATGAGAAGGAGTGGGAGCTGGATGACGGCACCATGGTGTACATCTATGTGGATCCGGAGAAATTCGAAAACAGTGTGCATGGAGAGCAGTACTGCGTCGGTTGTCACGACTATATAACCCTGACCCGGGGTGAGCATGAAGAGGAACTGCCCATCAGGGTCGGCTGCGTGAATTGCCATACGGAGAAATGGCAAGAGGATCATAAACTTTCAGACCGCAAGCATGAACGGCTGGACGTGGTGATGAAGCAGATCGACAGCTATATGGGATCGGTCCATGCCCGTCCCAGCAAAGCCGATCAGACCCGGACCAATGCGGGCTGTCCGGACTGTCACGAAGCCCACAATATCGGCACCATTGGCAGCGAGGCGCTGGCGGAACACCGCCTGAAGAATCCCGAGGTCTGCGGCAAGTGCCATGAAGAGCAGAAAGAGGCCTACCTTGGCTCCGTGCATGGCAAAGAGGTGGTTGAGAAAGGCAACAGCGAGGCTGCGGTATGCTCGGACTGTCACACCACTCATAATATTGATTCTCCAGAAAAAGATCAGATGAAGCTGACCATCACCCGCAACTGCGGCAGCTGTCATGAAGAGTCATTCAAGACCTATATGTCCTCCTATCACGGACAGGTGAATCGTCTGGGTTATACCCATACCGCGAAGTGTTTTGACTGTCACGGCAGTCACGATCTGCGGGCGGTGGACGATCCGGCCTCCAAGGTGCATCGTGATAACCGCCTGGAGAC
>JBNKPL010000052.1:0-13867 GCA_050295355.1 Sedimenticolaceae bacterium | reverse complement strand
TGACTGTCACGGCAGTCACGATCTGCGGGCGGTGGACGATCCGGCCTCCAAGGTGCATCGTGATAACCGCCTGGAGACCTGCAATACCTGTCATGAGGACGCTCCGGAAGGGTTCCTGGGCTTTCATGCCCACGGTAATGCCGATGATTTCGAACGGTATCCCGGCATGTGGATCACCGCGAAATTCATGACTCTGCTTATTGTCGGAGTGTTCCTGTTTTTCTGGACCCACGTAATACTGTGGTTCTATCGGGAATTTCAGGATCGTCGCCAGGGCAAGAGCTATATTGCCGCGGAAGATGAAGAAACGGCGGAAGAGCAGGTCTATTTCCGGCGCTTCAGTGCCGTCTGGCGCGTTGTGCATCTGTTGTTCGCCGTCAGCACCATGACCCTGGTATTTACCGGCTCCACCCTGCTGTTCTCTCATACTGCCTGGGCGGATTTTGTTATGGATATGCTCGGTGGTCCGAAAGTGGAAGCCATTATTCATCGCACCGCTGCCGTTACCTGGATCAGTATATTCCTGACGCATATCGGTGTTGCCGTCCGTAATATCTTTGTTAATCGCAAGACCTTCCGCTGGTTTGGTCCTGAATCCATGGTGCCGAACTGGCAGGATCTGCGTGATGTGAAGGCGATGTTCCGCTGGTTCTTCGGTAAGGCACCGCGGCCGGAGTTCGACCGCTGGTCCTACTGGCAGAAGTTCGATTACTGGGCGCCGTTCTGGGGTGCCGCCATGATCGGACTCAGCGGCATGATGCTGTTCGCGCCCACGGTGACGGCAAAGATTCTGCCCGGTTTCGTGTTCAATATCGCCACCATCATTCATGCGGAGGAGGCGTTGCTGGCCACCATGTTCCTGTTCACGGTGCATTTCTTTAATGCGCATTTCCGTCCGGACAAGTTCCCCATGAGCACGACGATTTTTACCGGGGTCATACCGCTCGAAGAGTTCAAGCACGAACATAAGCTGGAGTACGAGCGCCTGAAGGCGAGCGGTGAGCTGGAGAAGTATCTGGTTAAGCGCCCGTCCAGAGCTATGCGCAAGGGCTCCAACTGGCTGGCCGCCATCTTGATCCTGTTCGGTCTGACGCTGTTTACGCTGGTGATGACCGGATATATAAGCAGCATGTGATCCTTGTATCTGCTGTAAATCGGCGCTTTACTGGACTAAGTGAAGGGATATCGTTTCATTGACTTGCGAGTACGGGATTCATATGAGTTACGCATTGTTCTCCATTGTTAAAAAGGCTGGGCCGCATATGCGCCGTTTTCTTGCATTCGGTTTGAGCCTGGTGCTGCTGGTTCCCGGGTTTGCGGTTGCGGAATCCAAGGTGGTGGTGGATGAAGTTGTGAAACAGGCCCTGGCGGCAACGCCGGATCGCGAGAGGGGAAAGCAACTGTACTTTAATTGCGCGCTCTGTCATACGCCTGAAGGCTGGGGTTCCCCGGCCGGCAACTATCCGCAGATCGCGGGTCAGCATCAGAGCGTGATTATCAAACAGTTGGCGGACATCCATAAAGGAAACCGCGACAACCCAACCATGATGCCTTTTACCAATCCGCTGTTTGAGAAAGGCCCGCAGGCTCTGGCCGATGTCTCAGCCTATATTGAGAAATTGCCGATGGTTCCAAACAACAACATCGGCACAGGTATGCGGCTTGATAAAGGCAAGGCACTTTATAACGAACACTGCAAGTCGTGCCATGGGGACAACGGAGAAGGCAAGGCGGCCGATTTCTATCCGCGTATCCACGGCCAGCATTTCCGTTACCTGCTGCGGCAGTTGCAGTGGATCAAGATGGGTAAACGCAGAAATGCGGACCCTGATATGGTGCAGGAGTTCAAGAAGTTCAGCCAAAGTGATCTTGCCTCTCTTGCCGATTATGTCTCCCGTCTGAAGCCGGACAAGAAGATGTTGGCCGATCATAATGATTGGCGGAACCCTGATTTCCGGCCCGGCTTCAGGACGGCGCCGCGGCAGGATCAGGAGATGGAACAGTAACCGGGTGCGTGAGGAGCGAACCCGGGCGGACAAATGCAAAGCGGTCACACCCGAAAGATTGCTCAATAACAGCTAAATCAATTGGAGCAAAAAGATGGCAAGTAGCAGTTTCACTTTGAGGAGTAGAGGTATACCAGTGCATGCAAAACTGTTGGTTGCATTCGTTTTGTGCCTGTTTGTAAATTCCCTGTCCTGGGCGGGCCGGACGCTGGATCAGCAGCTGCGCGATGCGGCCGCGGCCGGGGCGGTTGATCAAGTGACCAAACTGATCGCGCAAGGGGCGCATATCGATGCGCCGGGAAAATACGGCAAGCGGGCGCTGATGTTCGCCGCGGAATCGGGCAGCACGGATGTCGTGGCGATCCTGCTCTCCCATGGGGCGGAGGTAAATGCCAGAACCCGGTCAGGCGAGACCGCCCTGACGATGGCGGCGGAAAATGGCCATCCCACCATTACCGCGCTGCTGGTTGAGCTTGGCGCCAACGTTCATGACCGGACCCGGAAAGGGGATGATGCCCTTATGGTGGCGGCGAAAAGGGGAGACGGCATTATTGTCGCCCAATTGCTGAACTTCGGCGCCGATGTGCGCTCCTCGGACCGGGCGGGTAACACGGCCCTGATGCATGCGATCCTCAATGGGCATACGGAGGTGGTGCAGACCATTTTCCAATACAGCAATCAAGTGGCCGCCTATGTGCCGAACAACGACGGCGTCACCCCGCTCATGATGGCTATCGAAAGAAAGCAGCACGAGACCATTAAGATTCTGTTGACCAGAACCCGGAATATCGATTTCCAGGACAACTTCGGCGCCGGTGCCATTCACTATGCGGTGGCGAGCGGTGACCTTGATGTGGTCCGCTCCCTGGCGGAGCAGAATGCCGATCTCAATCTGCAGAATCAGGACGGGGTTACGCCCCTCATGAAGGCGGTGCAGGGGGGACACAACGACATCGTCTTGTACCTGCTCTCCAGCGGCGCCGATACCACGATCAAGAGCGCGTCCGGGAAGACCGCCCGGGAGATGGCGGAAGCAAGGGGTAATCAGGCGCTTATCAAGTTGTTCCGTTAGTCTTCGGAACGGGGAGGGAAAATGCGCGCCCATACAGGATACGGACAGGGGGTTGCCGTTGCACTGCTGCTTGCTGTCTTTCTATCGCCGGCTCATGCCGGGCTGGATGACCTATGGCGCTCGATACAGGGCGGCGGTTCCGAAAGCAAACCGGCTCCCCGGCCGCATACCCAAAGTAATGTTTCGGAGTGGGAGGCCGGCGCCGGGCTGAAGGATGCCTTGCGCGTAGGTGTCGAGCGGGCGATCAGGATTCTGGGCAAGGAGGGCGGCTATCTTGAGGATGCCCAGGTCAGAATTCCCCTGCCGGATACGGTCCGGAGCCTGGGCAATGGCCTGCGCGCCGTCGGGCAGGACAAACTGGTGGATGACTTCATCGCCACCATGAACCGGGCGGCGGAACGGGCGGTTCCCAAAACGGTGGCTATATTCACCGATACCATCAAGGGAATGACCCTGGCGGATGCCAGGGGAATCCTGCAGGGTTCGGATGACGCGGCTACCCGCTATTTTCAGCAACAGAGCACACCGCAATTGATCGAGTCGATCCTGCCCATCGTCAAGGACGCCACGGAAAAGGTGGGGGTAACTTCAGCCTATAAACAGCTGACGGGGGAGGTGGGTTTTCTTGCCGCCCTTACGGATGACGATGCGCTGGACCTGGACCGCTACATCACCAACAAGGCGCTGGACGGCCTGTTTCTCAAACTCGCGGAGGAGGAACAGCGTATCCGCGAGAATCCCTGGGCGCGATCAACGGATCTGCTGAAAAAGGTGTTCGGTAGTCTGTAACTGGCCCTAGACCACTTCGATAAAAAATTCCGGCGGGTTGTGGATATAGTGCTTGACCGTACAGAGGTCGATGGCGCGGATGATGCTGGAGCGGTATTTCTCGGGAAATCCCTCCGGCAGGGTAAGGCGGAAGGTCACTTTCGCGGCATGTGGCGGCTCAACATCACGCTCCCAATCCATCTCCAGGCTCAACCCTTCGCTCGCTAGTTGCCGCGACTGGCAGAAACCGAGGGCGAAGATGCCGGCGCACCCCGCCATGGACGCCAGAAACAGGTCAAAGGGTTCAGGCGCCGAGGCGTCTCCACCCCGGGTTAGCGATTGATCGGTATTCAGCGTGAAATCGCCTACCTGAATATCCACCTTTTTGTTTCCGGGGAAGGAAACCGTTAACGTCTCTTTCATCGTAGAGCCTTTGCTATGAAATCTGTCCCAATACGCTTCGCGACCGTGGGGTGTGGTTTGTGTAGAGTCGTGGGAAAATAGTGACGGATTAAGGAACGACGCGCAATATGAAGTTTCCCAGGATCAAATACCGGACCGTCATCAGGAATTTCATCATTTCCTTCGGGATATTGGCGAGCGGGGTAGTGGTCAGCCTGAAAACCGGCGACTGGACCTGGTTTTCCCGCTCGGGGTCGGCCATGGTCGCCATCGGCATCCTCTTTACCTCGCACCAGATTCTGGAGCACAGCCTGCGCCTGAAAGAGAACCGGATGCGGTGGGAGGAGCGGCTGCAGCATGAGCAGTGCAGCGGTCACGACTGGGCCGACGAGAACAGCATCCGCAAACTCATCCGCGCCCGGTCACGGGAGGAGGACCTGTGGGAGATCGAGTTCCACGGGCTCTATATGCTGGTGGTGGGGACCCTGGTGTGGGGATTTGGAGATCTGGCGGGCCTGCTGTTCTGAACGTAGCAGGGGCTATTTCGGCTTCAGATAGCGCTTCAGCAGGGGTTCGGGCGTCCCGGCCTCAGCGCAATGGCTGGTAAATTGCTCCAGCTGATCCTTTACTGTCACCAGTTCCTGCAGACGGGTGTTGACCTCATGGATCTTCTGCTCGGTGATCCGTTTGATCTCCCCGGAGGCGTCCGGCTCGTGATAAAAAAGCTGGATCAGGTTGGCCACCTCCTGCAGGGAAAACTGCAGATCGCGGCTGCGTTTGATAAAGCGGATCACTTCCACCGCTTCCGGGGGGTAGACCCGGTACCCAGAGGGATTCCTGGGCGGCGGTTGTAGCAGCCCCTTTTTTTCGTAAAAGCGGATGGTGTCGACAGGGAGTCCGGAAAGTTCTGCAACACGGCCGATTGTCAGCTTGTCACCCATAGTTATTGCTGCCTACCTACCCGTGTAACACCTGTTGTTTTGACTTGTTTTTTGTCAGGAAATTGTTGGACCGAATCTACACCCTGAACCTACTCCATGGTCAATAACCAGAAACCCCGCAAAAAATAGATCAATTTCCTTCTGGGGTCGGTTCCGCATGGGCATTGCGGGGAGCATGGGTCAAAATAGATCAACCCTTAACCTTAACAATAGCAGGAAAATTGCGTGAAGCAGCTGATTGAGATCATGTCCCGTCTACGCGATCCCGAGGCGGGGTGTCCGTGGGACCGGGAGCAGACCTTTGAGACCATTGTCCCACATACCATTGAAGAGGCCTATGAGGTGGCGGACGCCATCGAACGGGGGGATATGGGGGAACTCCGGGACGAACTGGGCGATCTCCTGTTTCAGGTGGTGTTCTACGCCCAGATGGCCTTCGAGGGCGGCCATTTCGGTTTCGAGGATATTGTGGCCGGGATTTGCGAAAAGATGCTGTGCCGTCATCCCCATGTGTTCGGGGAGGAGGTGATCGAAGACGCCGAGCAGCAGACCCGGGCCTGGGAGAAGCACAAGGCCAGGGAGCGGGCGGAAAGAGAGGCGCAGCCGGCGGGCGGACATCTGGCAGGCGTTGCCAGGGCGCTGCCGGCGCTGATCCGAGCGGCCAAGTTGCAGCGCCGCGCCGCCCAGGTGGGGTTCGACTGGCCGGACCTGACGGGGGTGATCGATAAGATCGAAGAGGAACTGGAAGAGGTCCGGGAGGAACTAAAACACAAGATTGACCACCAACGGGTGGAGGAGGAGATCGGCGATCTGCTGTTCGCCTGTGTGAACCTGGCCCGGCATGCGAATGTGGATGCGGAAGCCGCTCTGCGCAAGGCCAATGGCAAGTTTGAGCGCCGCTTCCTGAGTATCGAGCAGGCGCTGGCAGCCGGGGGCCGCTCTCTGCAGGGCGCGAGCCTGGAGGAGATGGATCGGCTTTGGAATCTGGCCAAGGAGCAGGAAAAGGACAAGTAACACAATAGTAGTATGATTTAAGAATACGAAATCGGAACGGTGAAGGAAGATGACACAGAGAACCACAAATCTGACAACCCGGCTGGTAATGCCGCTTTTCACCCTCTTGTTGCTGACCGGCTGCGTAACCAACCCGGTGACCGGCGAGCAGGAGCTGGGACTGGTCTCCGAATCCAGCGAGTTGCAGACGGGGGAGAGCCAGTACCGGCCAAGCCGTCAGATGCAGGGTGGGGATTACCGGATAGACCCGGCGCTCCAGAACTATGTGAATGGCGTCGGCCAGCGTCTGGCGTCGGTCAGCGACCGTCGGCTCCCCTATGAGTTCGTAGTGCTCAACAACTCCACCCCCAACGCCTGGGCGCTGCCCGGGGGCAAGATCGCCGTCAACCGGGGTCTGCTGGTGGAGTTGAAAAACGAGGCGGAGCTGGCCGCCGTACTGGGACATGAGATCGTGCACTCGGCGGCCCGCCACCAGGCCAAGCAGATGGAGCGTGGCATGCTGCTGCAGGGCGCCGTGCTGGCAGCCGGGATCGCGGCGCGCAACAGCGACTACCAGAATCTGGCCGTGGGCGGGGCGGCCTTGGGGGCCAATCTGATCCACCAGCGCTACTCCCGGGAAGCGGAACTGGAGGCCGACCTGTACGGGATGAAGTACATGGCGCGGGCCGGTTACGACCCCAAAGCGGCGGTGGGGCTGCAGGAGACCTTCGTGCGCCTGTCCAAAAATCGCAGTCCCGGCTGGCTGGCGGGACTCTTCTCCTCTCACCCCCCCTCCCAGGAGCGGGTGGACCAGAACCGCCAAACCGCCGCCAAGCTGGCGGTGAAAAGCGGTGAGTTGGGGGAGAAGCGTTTCCGCAATGCCATCGCACGGCTGAACAAGACCCGCCCGGCCTATGACGCGCTGGATGCGGGACGGGTAGCCCTGAGCAAGGGGGACACCCGTAAAGCGGAGACCTTGGCCAGCAAGGCGATCAGGATCGAATCCAGAGAGGCGGCGTTCTACGGTCTGCGGGGCGAGGCCAAGGCGGAAGCCGGGAACCACCGCGCCGCGCTGGCGGATTATGACCAGGCGCTGCGGCTGGATGGCCAGTTTTTCTATCATTACCTGAAGCGCGGTGAGAGCCGTATGGCGCTGAACGACCGCCGCGGAGCCCGGAGCGACCTGCAGAAGAGCGTCGATATGCTGCCCACCGCCAACGGCTATTATGCCCTCGGCCAGCTGGAACAGCAGAGCGGCAACTACCGCCAGGCCGAGGCCTACTACGCCAAGGCGGCGGGCTCCCGCTCCCCGGCGGGGGTGGCCGCCGCCAAGGCGCTGGTGCGTATGGATCTACCGAGCAATCCGGCGCGCTACCTGAAACCCAGGCTGGAACTGGACCGGCAGGGCCGGGTGTATGTGCTGATCACCAACGCCACCGCCCTCCCTGTGCGCAACGTGGCCTTTACGGTGGGCCAGAAGGGTCCCCTGGGCCGGGTGTACCAGGGCTCCAGCCACCGGGTGCGCAACACCATCTATCCCGGGAAATCGGTGCGCGTGGCTACCGGCATCAGCGGCATCACCGACAGCAAGCAGCTGCGTAATCTCGGTCTGCGTTTCGACCGGGCGGAAGTGGCGGAGAGGTAGGCGCATCGTGGGACTGTTGCGCCATATACGCGCCTGTAACAACTACCAAGGTTCCCGTTTTATTCCCTTCCGGATCGACGGTCTGATGGTGGGATTGATGCGGCCGTCCTTCGCCCGGCGGCTTGGGTCCTGGCCGGAGGTTTTCCGCGTCCAGGACGCCAGTGTGGATCTTGCGGTGCCCGGCGGTCCGCTTGCAGAGCGCAGCCGCCCGGTGGCGGCGGTGCTGGCGGAACTGGTGGCCCAGGGCGTGATTACCCATCTCCACGGTGAGCAGTATGTGGCCACCCCGGGCGGCCGGGATGAGGGCATGCTGCTGATCGACCGGGCGGCGGCCCCCTATTTCGGCATCCGCGCCTTCGGCCAGCATGTGAACGGGTTCGTGCGGCGTGGGAATGCCGTGGAACTGTGGGTCGGGCGGCGCTCCCAGGACCGGCGAAACTATCCCGGCAAGCTCGACAACATGGTGGCGGGCGGGCTGCCCCACGGGATCGGTATGGAGGAGAACCTGTACAAGGAGTGCCGGGAAGAGGCGGGGATACCGCCGGAACTGGCGGCCCAGGCAAGGCAGGTGGGAATCCTGACCTACAACGCCGAGACGGAAAAGGGACTCAAGCCGGATACCCTCTTCTGTTACGATCTGGAGCTGCCGGCGGATTTTGTGCCTCGCTGCACCGACGGCGAGGTGGAGACCTTCTACCGCTGGCCCGCGGAAAAGGTGTTGCAGGTGATCCGCGATACGGATGACTACAAGCTGAACTGCAATCTGGTGGTGATCGATTTTCTGATTCGCCACGGCTACCTGGGGCCGGAGAATGAGGAGTATGCGGCCCTGGTCGCCGGACTGCGCCCCCCACTGATGCCCGATGAATAGGGGGTTCCGAATGGATGGCGGTGAAACTCCCCGCTTTGGGCCGGGTCGAACGATAGTATCCAACTGAAATCTTTGGCAAAATGACCGATTGCTTTGCGTTACCGATTGGGGCCGCGCCGTTCCCGGCGCTGTTTTCTTCATGCAAGGTTCCGGAACTGGGATAGGTATTGAAAAAACTGGTTATGAAAGAAGTATATAGATTGATTTCCGTGTTTCTGCTGTTGTGGAACAGCGCGCTGCTGGCGGCGGTTGCCGAGATACCCGTGGAGGCGCTGGAACCCACCCGCGAACAGCGCCAGTCCACCCTCTATATCAACAAGGCCATTCGCAGCTTTCACTACAAGAAGCAGCCGCTGGACGACGGCCTGTCGGTCCAGATCCTGGACCGTTACCTGGAGTCGCTGGATCCCAACAAGAGTTATTTCACCCAGCAGGATATCGAGAGCTTCACCAGTTACCGGGACCGCCTGGACGACGCCCTGCGCTGGACCAATCTGGACCCGGCGTTCCGCATCTTCCGGGTTTTCCGCCAGCGGGCGGAGCAGCGTTATACCCACGCCCTGGCGTTGCTGGACAAAAAATACGACTTTACCGTGGATGAAGAGTACCTGTTCAACCGCGAAGATGAGCCCTGGGTGGCGGATGAGGCCGCCATGGCCGAACTGTGGCGCAAACGGGTGAAGAACGACATCCTGAGTCTGCGGCTGACGGAGAAGAAACCGGAAGAGATCATCAAGACCCTGCGTAAGCGCTACGAGGGCGCCCTGCACCGAATCCGGCAGATGGACAGCGACGATGTATACACGCTATTCATCAACTCCTACACCCTCACCCTGGAGCCGCACACCTCCTTCATGTCGCCACGGGCGGCGGAGAACTTCGATATCAGCATGCGTCTCTCCCTGGAGGGGATTGGCGCGGTACTGCAGATGGAGAACGAGTACACCGAGGTTCAGCGCGTCATCCCCGGCGGCCCCGCCGCCCAGAGCGGCGAGATCGGCAGCGGTGACCGCATCGTCGGCGTGGCCCAGGGCAAGGAGGGCGAGATGGTCGATGTGGTGGGCTGGCGGCTGCAGGACGTGGTGGATCTGATCCGCGGGACCAAGGGCACCGTGGTGCAGCTGGAGATTCTGCCCAAAGAGACCGGCACCGCGGGACCGGCCAAAACCGTCACCATGGTGCGCAACGAAATCAAGCTGGAGGATCAGGCCGCTCAAAGCTCCATTATCGAAGGACTCCCGGGCATGGGCTCCAGCCGTATCGGCGTCATCGACCTTCCGACTTTTTACCGCGACTTCCAGGGCTACTCCCAGGGGAACGAGGATTTCCGCAGCACCACCCGCGATGTGCGCGAACTGCTGAAGAAACTGCAGGCGCAGAAGGTGGACGGCATCGTGATCGATCTGCGCCAGAACGGCGGCGGCTCCCTGATCGAGGCCACCGAGCTGACCGGGCTGTTTATTCCCTCCGGCCCGGTGGTGCAGGTCAAGAACTCCAGCGGTGAGATAGACGTGGAGACCGATCCCGACCCGCAGCAGGTCTATGACGGTCCGCTGGCCGTGCTGGTGGACCGCTACAGCGCCTCCGCCTCCGAGATCTTTGCCGGCGCCATCCAGGACTACGGGCGCGGCATCATTATCGGTGAACCCACCTTCGGCAAGGGTACGGTACAGAGCCTGATTGATCTCGACCGCTTCGCGCCGGACCCGGACACCAAGCTGGGTCGCCTGCGCATCACCATGGCGCAGTTCTTCCGCGTCAACGGCGGCAGCACCCAGTTCATGGGCGTGGAGCCGGACATCCGTTTTCCCATGGCGGAATATTCTGGCAGTGAGGGGGAGCGCTCCCTGGACAACGCCTTGCCGTGGGCCGAGATCAAGCCGGCCAGTCACCAAACCTATAAGATCGGCTCCCTGGAACACGCCCGCCGTCTGCATGAGAAACGTATCCAGTCCGACCTTGGGTTCCAGTTCCTGCTGGAGCAGGAGAAGGAGCTGAAAGAGATCCGCGAAGAGAAACAGCTTTCGCTACAGGAGCAGACCCGGCGTGAGGAGTGGGATCAACAGGAGCAGGAGCGGCGCGCGCGGGAGAACCGTTTCCGCGCCTCGGTAGGACTGCCGCTGATCAGCAAGGAAGAGAAGCCGGATGAGAAAAAATCTCCGGAGAAGGACAAGCAGGAGGAAGAGGCCTTTAAAGGCATTGGTCTGAAAGAGGCGGCCCGTATCCTGGCCGACTATGTACTCTCCCAGAGTCCCCGGGCGGTAATGGCCCACTGAGGAGAGCGGCTGAGCGGCCGGCGGACACTCAATTGCACTCCATGTTGGAAGAGCGCCTGACCCGGCTGATCAATTCCGGGCAAGAGGGGCTGTTGTCCGGGGGCAAGATGGGCCTGGAGAAAGAGGCGCTGCGCGTCTCCCCGGAAGGAATGATCTCCCGTGTCCCCCATCCGGCCGGACTGGGCTCTCCCCTGACCAATCTTTATTTCACCACCGACTACTCCGAGGCGCTGATCGAACTGATCACGCCGCCGCTGACCCCGGGTCGTCAGGCGCTCGGTTTTCTCCGCGATGCCCAGCAGTTCGTGGTCTCCCGGCTGCAGGACGAGATCCTGTGGGCCACCAGTATGCCCTGTGTGTTGCAGGGAGGGGAGAAGATACCCATCGCCGAGTACGGCACCTCCAATGCCGGCATCATGAAGACCGTGTACCGGCGCGGCCTGGGCCATCGCTACGGCCGGGTGATGCAGGTGATCGCCGGGGTGCATTTCAACTACTCCCCGCCCGACGCCTTCTGGCCGGTCTACCAGCGGCTGGAGCAGAACGGGGGCGATAGCCGCGCCTTCATCGACGCCCACTTTTTCGGCATGATCCGCAACCTGGAACGGTTCGGCTGGCTGGTTCCCTATCTGTTCGGCGCCTCTCCCGCGGTGTGCAAATTCTTTCTGGAAGGCAAGCCCTCCAGCCTGCAGGCCTTTAACGACACCACCAGTTACGAACCCTACGCCACCTCCCTGCGCATGGGAAAGATCGGTTACACCAACCGGCAGGCGCAGTGCGTGGGGGTCAAGGCCTGTTATGACAATCTCGACGCCTATGTGACCAGCCTCACCCGCGCCATTGAGACCCCCTGTTCTGAATGGGAGAAGATCGGGGTGGAGGTGAACGGGCGCTATGAACAGCTCAACGCCAACATCCTTCAGATCGAGAACGAGTACTACTCTTCGGTGCGGCCGAAGCAACTGCTGGAGGGACTGGAAAAACCCACCCTGGCCCTGCGCCACAGGGGCGTGCGCTATGTGGAACTGCGCTCACTGGATGTGAACGCCTTTCATCCCCTGGGGGTGAGCGAAGGGCAGTTGGTGTTTCTGGAAGCCTTCATGCTCTATTGCCTGCTGCAATCGAGCCCCTCCATTCGCGTTCGGGAGCAGAAGGAGATCGACCGTAATCTGGAACGGGTGGCCCACCAGGGCCGCGACCCCTCCCTGCGGCTGTTGCGTAACGGCGGCGAAATTTCCCTTGCCGCCTGGGCGGAAGAGATCTGCGACGGTATGCAAGGGGTTTGTGAACTGCTGGATGCAAACGAGCCGGAGCGGCCCTACAGCCGCGCCCTTGCCCGGCAGCGGGAACGGGTCCGCGATCCCGATCTCACCCCCTCCGCCCGCATGCTGGCGGAGATGCGGGAGAACGAGGAGGGATTTTTCCAGTTCGCCCAGCGCATGTCGCAGCAACACCACGACTACTTCCGGGGGCTGGAACTGGGGGATGAGCGCCGCCGGTTGTTTGAAGAGGAAGTGGTGCGTTCCCGGGAGCAGCAGCGGGTCATGGAGCAGAGCGACGAGGTTTCGTTCAAGGCGTTTTTGGCGGAGTACTTCGCCCAACAGTAAAGTGTTTGTGCTACTGCGGTTCAAAAAGAAAGAAACAGTCGCAGGATTCTAGAATTCCGCTTACGCCCCCGAAACCTTCCACAACGCCCGATCCAAAATCCCAACGGGTAATACCCGCTTCAAAAAGGCGAACAGATAGGTGGGAAAGGTGACGTAGTAACGCGCCTTCGGCCGGGGACTCTCCAGGGCGTGGATGACCCGTTTCAGCACCGCTTCCGGCGGCAGGGTGAAGGGCGCCACCGGCCCTTCGCTGGTGAAGCGGCTCTCCATGGCGGCATAGACATCACTATGGATGCTGCCTTCCATGTCCACGTTCTGTCGCCACTTGCGATAGGCGTTCTGGCGGAAGCGGCTGATGATGGGTCCCGGTTCCACCAGGCTGACAAAAACATTACTGCCGTGCAGCTCCAGGCGCAGGGTATCGGAGAGCCCCTCCAGCGCATACTTGCTGCTGTTGTAGGCGTCGCGAAAGGGGAGGCTGATAATGCCCAGCACCGAGCTGTTCTGGATGATGCGGCCCTCTCCCTGCTGGCGCATCAGCGGGATGATTTGGCGGGTCAGTTCATGCCAGCCGAACAGATTGGTCTCGAACTGCGCCCGCAGGGTGTCCGTGGTCAGGTCCTCCACCGCGCCCGGCTGGCCATAGGCGCCGTTGTTGAACAGGGCATAAAGGGTTCCGCCCGTGAGGGCCAGGGTTTCAGAAACGGCTTGGGCGATGCTTTTCGCGTCGTCCAGATCCAGGCGTAGCGCCTCCAGCCCCTCCGAGCGCAGGCGTTCTACATCCTCCGCAGCCCTCGCGGTGGCGATCACCCGGTAGCCCCTTTTGTGCAGGCCGTGGGCCACGCAGTGGCCGATGCCGCTGGAACAGCCGGTTATGAGTACGGATTTTGTTTTTGCTTCGGTCACTTGTATGATCCCGGTTGTGCGGTTTTCGGCGGGGCCGGCATGTTTCCGGCCGTGCCGCCGGGTGGGCTGTACAGAGGAAAATACCACAAAATCAGGAATTAAAGTTTCCCCGGGCCGTCCCGCTATTTGCTAAAGTAGGCCCGTTTGGGACCCAGGCCGTTTTAACCGCATAGGAGTAGTTCTCAGGTGGATATCGCAACACTCATCGGATTGCTGGGTGGCTTCGGCATCATTATCGGCGCCATCGCCACTGGCGGCGATATCATGCTGTTTGTCAACGTACCCTCCATCCTGATCGTTGTGGGCGGTACCTTCATGATTACCCTGATGCAGGTATCCCTTAAGGATTTCCTCGGCTCTTTCAGCATCGGCATGAAGGC
>JBNKPL010000051.1:0-15993 GCA_050295355.1 Sedimenticolaceae bacterium | reverse complement strand
TGCAGGTTGATATTGGAACCCAGGGAGTCGTGGGGGGCGACGGCTTCGCGCTGCACCAGTTCCCAGGGACGGGCCGGCATGGCGGAAACCCCCGAGGATTCGGACTTTACCTCCATCCAGCAACGTATCCAGCAGCATCCAAAACAAACCAAATTAAAAGACAACCCCGCCAATACACCCTTGATTCCCCTGATGCCCCTGGTCAAGCAGCGCAAGGACCCGCACAAAAACGCCATCGGTTTTACCCTGCGGGACTATCTGGAGCTGGTGGATTGGGCCGGGAGGATCATTCGGGAGGATAAGCGCGGCGCCATCGCAGAGTCCGCCCCGCCCATACTCCAGCGGATCGGATTGGAACCGGGCCGCTACTTACAACACCTGCAGGGCCAGGCGGCAACAGAGTCCCCTTCCATGCTTGGTCATGGTGAGCGTATCCGGCAGGCGGCAAATGCGCTGGGACGTGGTTTTATCAAAGGCATTGGTGAGGCGCGGCGGCTTTACCTGTATACCTGAGCTTCTAATTCGAAATTGTAAACATCGCTCACTGCTGCCCCGTTAACTCCCTTTCCCACAGGGAGAGAGTTGGGGTGAGGGGATCAATAAAAGATACGCCTCTTTTTTGTATACCCCCTCATCCTGTCCTTCTCCCTGAGGGAGAAGGGACCGTAGTTTGGCGCTTCTTATGTCTATCAAATTACTGATGGCTGTTTCTCGTATAAAACCATGGATTTAGCGACAAGGTTTGGAAGTTAACGGGACAGCAGTGAACATTGCTGGGTGTTATGTTATGAGTTCTGTATGCTTTTGTGCACGGAGATAAATGCTGGGTAGCTACCCTAATCGCCCAGAGGGCTGGGCTGCTCCCGGGAAGGTTTCTGCACATTGATATAACCGCCTTCGTGATTCCTATAGGTGACAATTTGAAACTAGAGTGGCGCTATACCCAAGATACGGTTGATTGGAATGAATTGTCTGATCTTTACCGGCTGGCTGGCTTAGGTGAAAAGCAGCCTTCTGATATCGAGAAGGCTTTTAGTCATAGTATGTTCAAGTGTTTTGCCTACGATCAGGACCGGCTGGTGGGCGCGGGCCGGGCGTTGGCGGACGGGGTCGATTGTTCCTATCTTTGTGATGTGTCGGTGCATCCCGATTATCAGGGCCGGGGCATTGGAAGGGAGATCGTATCCAGATTGCTCGACTTCTCCGCCGGGCATCGAAAGATTATTCTCTACGCCTGCCCGGGGAAAGAGGATTTCTACAAGAAGCTGGGCTTTAAACGCATGAGCACCGCGATGGCGATATTTGCAAACCAGACGTGGGCTTTGGAGCAGGGCTATCTCAACGAAAACTAGCGTGGCTGATCGGCGGAAGTGCTTGCCCCGGCACAATATCAAGCACTATAGCAACAGGCGTCAGGAAACCTGGGGGTAGCGTTCCCGCTCCAATAGCGGCTCAATCTCTTGCGCCGGCATGGGGCGGGCGAACAGGTAGCCCTGGGCATGGGTGCATCCCTCATGGATCAGGAATTCCCGCTGTTGATTGGTCTCTACCCCCTCAGCCAGGACGCCTAGATTCATCTCCTTCGCCATGGCGATCACCGCGCGGGTGATGGCGGCGTCGTCCACGTCCCCGGGAAGTCCGTCGATAAACGAGCGGTCGATCTTGAGTTTGTGGATGGGAAGGCGTTTCAGATAGCTGAACGATGAGTAGCCAGTGCCGAAATCGTCAATGGAGAGTTCGATGCCCAGGAAATTGAACTGATTCAGGATGCCGATGGACTCTTCCGGCTTGGTCATGATGAAGCCTTCTGTGACCTCGAATTCAATCCAGTTGGGATCGCAACTGGTATCGTGCAGGATTTGTTGCACCTTGCGCAGAAGGTTCGGTTGCAATAACTGTTTTACTGACAGGTTGACCGCGACCCGGCCGGGATCGAGCCCCTTGCCATGCCAGTTGGCCAGTTGTTCACAAACCGCGCGCAGTACCCATTCGCCGAGCGGAAGGATGAATCCGGACTCTTCCGCCAGGGGGATAAAATTGTCCGGCGGGACCGGCTCGCCGCGTTCGCGGCTGTTCCAGCGCAGTAACGCCTCAAGGCCGACTACTTTTCCGTTGCGCAGGTCAAACTGGGGTTGATAGTGGACCAGGAATTCATGGTTTGCCAGCCCCTGGCGCATCTGCGCCATGATGGTCACTCGTTCCAGGGCGCGCTGCGTCATGTCCGTGGTATAAAAACGGAAGGTGTTTCTGCCGTCGTCCTTGGCCTGGTACATTGCCGAGTCCGCGTTGCGCAGCAAGGTTTCGGCGCTGCCGCCATCATCGGGATAGACGCTGATCCCTATGCTGGCGGTCATGTAAAGATCATGTTCGCCGATTTTGATGGGCTCCTGAATGGCGAACAGTATTTTCTGGGCAATAAAGTTTACCGATTGTAGAGCCGACGACTCTTCCAGTAGAACCACGAATTCGTCTCCGCCAAGGCGGGCAATGGTGTCCTCCTCACGCAGTTGATGCCCCAGCCGTTCTGCTATGGTGGTGATGAGGCTGTCGCCAACGCTGTGGCCAAGAGAGTCGTTGATCTCTTTGAAGCCGTCCAGGTCGATAAACAGCAGTGACAGGCTGGTGTTATGACGCTTTGCCTTTTTAATGGAGTGATCCAGCCGGTCCAGCAGCAGCATGCGATTCGGTAACTGGGTAAGGGTGTCGTGATGCGCCAGATAGTCCAACTCGTCTTTCTGCGCATGCATCTGATCCAGGGAGTGGCGCAGATCGGACTGGGTTGAAAGGAGTTTCCGTTCCACCCGGCTCAACATGCGAAAAGTCACGCCCGCAAATATAAAAATGAAAACCAGGATCATGCCGGGGAGGATGACGGCCAGAAGCATGGTGTTTGCCATTTCCGAGTCCGCCTGGCGATTATGCATAATCCTCAGTTCATGCAGTTCGTCGAGCAGAAATCCTTCGTACTGTTTGAGGTAGTCGATGCTGTTGTTGAGTTCGGTTAGGCTTATGTAGAAGTCGCTCTGCTCATTGGCATTCAGTCCTTCGCCTAACCTGCGTAGCAGCGATTTGTCCATGGTGTTGCCGGCCTGGAACAGCGGGTTGTTAAGGTGTAGTTCGATAGCGGCAATTTCTGCGCTGATTACCGCCCAGAGTTTGCTTAATTTGGGCTCTAGATCATGGCGATATTCATACAGCCTATTCAGGGCCGTTGCCGATTTTTTGCCGGCTTGTTTTAGTTGCGTGATTTCCTTTTCCAGGTCATGGCTGGTAAGCAGGCGTTCGGTGAAATATTTCAGCTCGAATACCATGTCGTAGGCATTTTCGGTGTCCTGTTTTTCTATTCTCACCCCCTCAAGCTTGAATAGCAGGGCCAGCATGATCAGTCCGCTGATTACCGAGCTTGCGATCAGCGCTGAAAAGCCTAGCAGGGAGATGCGCTTGATACTGAAGTGCTTCATCGTTTCGTGAAGTTCAGGGATGCCTGGTAGGTATCGATCTGTTTCTCACGCCCCAGACGATCGGTAATCTCTTCCCACTGTGCGGCTGCCTGGTCAAGGGCTTCCTGGGGCGTAAGCTTGCCCAGTACCGCCATGTGGACATACTCGTCCAGCGCCTGATAGTACTCGGCTGCCCCTGGAATCGTAATGTCCCATACCACGTTGGGATTGGCGAGGGATTTGGTGATCTCCTTGAGGTAACTGTCGGCGGACTCGGTGGAGAAGCCCGCTTGTTGCCAGGAGGCCGGGTCATTGAAATGGGAGTAGCGAGAGGGGTTAACGGCATTGCCGCTGGTAGCAGTAAGCTCTTTGGTCAAATCGGGTGAGGTCATATGGGCGGCGAACTCGAAGGCCAACAGTTTGTTCTGCGAGTTTTTGTTGACCAGGAACATCCAGTTGCCACTGATAGAAGAGACCTGATTGAAACGATGTTCCCACTTTTCGCTGGCCGGGCTGAATACCTCGTTGGCCCCGGGGATCTGGGCATAACCTACCTTGTCCTGAACGATGGATACCGGCGAGTTGGCGGCAAAGATGCCGAGGTCCGCCCAGTCCATGGCCATGGCGACATTGCCGACGGCAAAGTTGTTGCGCACATCATGGCCGGCAAAATTGGCCATGCCGGGTGGGCCGAAGCGCATTATCTCCACCCATTCGGTTAGGGCGCGTACAAAGCCGGGGCTGTTGATCCTGGCCTTCATAGTATCTGGATCAAAGTAGTAGGCCTTGTGCTCCGGATGTTTGGCGTAGGCGGCGGCGCGCGCGAAGAACTGTAGCAGGGTCACGTCGCCGCGTACTCGCGCGCCGGCGATGCCATACTCTATTTCGCCGTCCTTGTCCCAATCCCATCCAGTGAAAAACTCGGCGACGTCGCGGTACTGCGCCCAGGTCTTGGGCGCACCCAGAGGATAACTATAGCGTTGCTGGAATCGTTTCCGGTTTTCCGGCTGTTCGAAAATGTCCTTGCGGTAATAGAGGTTCACGCAATCACCGTCATAGGGGAGGCCGTAGGCGACGCCGCCCCAGGAGAGGATGTTGTCGCGGTAGATGGGTAGCACATCTTCCCAGTCGATCAGTTCTTTGACCCACTGGGGTACAGGTTCGATGTGGTTGCCGCCGAGCAGGGTGCCGTTCCAGAGCGCGATAACCACATAGATGTCGTAATTGAGGTTGGGGTCCACCAGAGACTGATTGATCTTCTCGATGGTGTCGTTCCAGCCGGGGGTGACCACCCGCACTTTGGCGCCGGTACGTTGCTGAAAGGGTTCCACCTGATCCAGGATGGGGCCGCGAATCAGCTCCGCATGGAGCTTGGGGACGATGACCATGATGGACTGGCCCTGAAAGGGTTTGTCCGTTGCTGCGGGTTTTTCCGCCGCTGGCTGCTGGTCACAGCCGGACGTGAGCAGTAATGTCAGACAAGTGAAAAGCACCACCAGTCCGGCATTTTTCGCCAGAAGAGGTGAATGGACCTTTGTTGCGCGTCGTCTCCAGCCTGAGCGTCCAGGCCATAGAAGGTGAGTCATGGTTGGAAAGTGTACAGTTCTTGTATGCCGATAGATATTATAAAAAAAAGCGGATTAGGGATTGCTCCCTAATCCGCTTGCCTAAGTTTAGCTGGTGGGTTCTCCCACCACAAACGTTTACAGGCGTACGTTTACCGGCACGCCGTGGAACTGTAGTTTCATATCGGCGGCGGACATGCCGCAGGCGAGACCGATCAGTTCCGGCAGGAACAGTACCGGCAGTTGGAACTGCTTGCCGGTCTGCGCCAGCGCCTTGGCCTGACTTCCGTCCATGCTCTTGAAGCAGAGCGGGCAGGAGGTGACCATCAGGTCCACATCCTTTTTATGCGCCCCTTCCAGCACATTGGCGGTCATCTTCATATTCAAAGAGTTGTTGGGCCACGCCAGGTGATAGCCGCAGCAGTCCTCTTTGGTGTCGTAGTCCACGATCTGTACGCCCAGTACCTCCAGGATCTGCTCCATGGAAGTGGGGTTGTTGGAGGACTCATAGCCCTGGATATCCGCGGGATTACGGGTGTGGCAGCCGTAGTAGGAGGCCACGCGCAGACCGCTGAGCGGATTGGTGATGCGTGTTTTCAGCTTTTCCAGCCCCACGTCCTGGGCCACCACCCACAGGGTATGGGTGATCTTGCAGGTGCCCTTGTACTCCAGACCCTCCTTGGCCAGGATCTCGTTCACCTGTCTCAGTACTTCCGGCTCTTCCCGCAACCGCTTCTGGGCGTTGGAGATGACGTTGAAGCAGGTGGAGCAGGGGGTATAGAGCGGCAGCCCCATCTGTTCCGCGTGGGCCATGTTCTTGGCGTTGACCGCCAGGGAGGTCAACTCGGAACGCTCTTCGATCACGCCCGAGCCGCAGCACACGGCGTCTTCAATCAGCTCCAGCTCCACGTCGACCTTGGCGAACACCTCCTTCAGGATGTCGAAGAAGCGCGCGTCGGCGCCCTGAAAACAGCAGCCGGAATAGAATCCGTAACGAATAGTCTCACTCATGTCTTGTTTTCCCCTCTGGACTCGAGTTCGGCGACCCGGTCATAGATGTTTTGTGTCTGGTTCTGGCCGTCCAGGGTGCATACCTGGCGTTCCGGCTCGATACCGTGTTTCAACAGATAGGCATCCGCCGCTTCAATGGCGGCCCAGCCCTTCGGCCCGTTGACGATCACTGGCAGCATGGGTTTGTTCACCTGCCCATACTTGGCCACGTCGCCGGCATAGGCCTTGGCGCGGCGGGAGCCGGGGGTGTCATGGATGCCGTCGTCGATGGACATTTTGCGCAGCCGCTGGATGGAGATGGCCGGGCGGGTGTCCTTGGGGCAGACGTTGATGCATTTGCGGCACTGGGCGCAGGACCAGAGGCCCTGGTCCACCGCGGCCTGCATGCGTTCGCCCTGGAAGCTGTCCCGCACGTCGGCGGAGTAGCGGTAGGCCTTGCCCAGGGTCAGCGGGCCGGCGTAACCGGGATCGGCGCTGGCCGCCGAGCAGGCGGAGTAGCAGGAACCGCAGAGGACGCAGTCGGTGATGTAGTCAAAACGGCTGAACTCCTCCCGGGTCATGAGGGATTCCTGTTCCAGCGTCTCGGGGATGCGCTCGTGGTTCTCCATCAGGTAGGGGTGCATCTTGGCCAGTTTTTCGATCACCGGGTCGATGTCCACCACCAGGTCGCGCAGCACGGGCATGTTGCGCATGGGCTGGATGGTGACCGACTCTTTCTTGAAGTCTTCCAGGATCGGCATCAGCTGGGTGCTGCACGCCAGCAGCGGTTTGTTGTTGACCCGCACCGCGCAGGAGCCGCAGATCTTGGAGCGGCAGAAGGCGCGGAAGGTCAGGGAGCTGTCCTGGGTGTTCTTGATCAGACGCAGCACTTCCAGCACGGTCATGCCGGTCTCTACGTTGACCTTGAAGTTGTCGTAATAGGGTGATTTGTGCTCACCCGGCGTAAACCGCTGGATACGGATATTCGCAAGAATACTCTTGCGATCGGGAGTGATTTTGTCGCTCATACTGGCGTCTCCTTAATAGGTCCGGGCCTTGGGCTCGAATTCGGTAATGGTGACCGGGGCGAAGTCCAGCTTGGGTTTGCCGTCCTCTCCCTGGGTGGCCATGGTGTGCGCCAGCCAGTTTTTGTCGTCCCGCTCCGGATGGTCTTCCCGGGTATGGGCGCCGCGCGACTCTTTACGCTCCAGGGCGCCCACGGCCACTACCTCGGCCAGGTCCAGCATGTTCCGCAGCTCCAGGGCCGCCATCAGTTCGGTGTTGAAGGCCTTGGTCTTGTCGCCTATGCGCACGGTGCTGAAGAGCTCCTTCAGTTCCGCCAGTTTATCCACCGCTTCCTGCAGGTCGTTGCCGTTGCGGTAGACGCCCACCTTCTCGGACATAAGGTTGCCAAGCATCTGGCGGATGTTGGGTACGGTGATCTTGCTCGAGCCGTCCATCATCCCGGCGATCATCCGGGTGTCGGCCTGCTCCTGCTCGTTGCTCACAGGCGTGAAGCTGGCGTTGCGGGCGTATTCCAGGGCGTGTTTACCAGCGCGGCGGCCGAACACCAGGATGTCCAGCAGGGAGTTGCCGCCCAGTCGGTTGGCGCCGTGCACCGAGACGCAGCCCGCCTCACCCGCGGCGTAGACGCCCTCGATGGCGGTCTGGCCGTTGACGTCGGTGTGGATGCCGCCCATGGAGTAGTGAGCGGTGGGTTTGATGGGCACGGGCTCCTCGATGGGGTCCACGCCCTCGAACTCGATGCAGAGTTCACGGATCTGCGGCAACTTCTCCATGATGCGTTCGCGGCCCAGGTGGGTCATGTCGAGGAACACCTCGCCCTCGGGACCGCCGCGGCCCTCGCGCACCTCGGTCTCAATGGAGCGGGAGACCAGGTCGCGCGGACCCAGCTCCATCTTCTCGGGGGCATAGCGGCTCATGAAGCGTTCGCCCAGGCCGTTCAACAGGTAGGCCCCTTCACCGCGGGCGCCCTCGGACATCAGGATGCCGGTACGGCGCAGGCCGGTGGGGTGGAACTGGATGAACTCCATATCCTTGATGGGCAGGCCGGCGCGGTAGACCATGGCGGTGCCGTCGCCCGTGTTGCCGTAGGCGTTGGAGGTGCGGGTCCAGTAGATGCGGCCATGGCCGCCAGTGGCCAGGATCACCGCCTTGGCGTTGATGGTGTGCACCCGTCCGGTCTGGATGTTGAGGGCGGTGACGCCCTGGCAGCGCTTGCCGTCGTGCAGCAGGGAGAGCACCTGCCACTCGTTGAGGAAGTTTACGCCGTGGCGGATGCCCTGTTCATACAGGGTGTGCAGCATCACATGTCCCACCTTGTCGGCGGAGAAGCAGGCGCGCGGCTTGGAGGCGCCGCCGAAGGGGCGCTGGGCGATCTTGCCTTCATCGGTGCGGGAGAAGGGGCAGCCCCAGTGCTCCATTTCGCGGACCACCATGGGGGCCTCGCGGGTCATGATCTCGGCGGCGTCCTGGTCGGCCAGGTAGTCGGAACCCTTCACCGTGTCGAACCAGTGGTCCTGCCAAGTGTCGGTGCTGTCCAGGTTGGCCAGCGCGGCGTTTACCCCGCCCTGGGCGGCGCCGGTATGGGAACGGGTGGGGTAGACCTTGGTCAGGACGCCTACCTGCAGGTCCTCCTGCATCCGGGACTCCAGCGCGGCGTATAGCCCCGCTCCCCCGGAGCCTACGATGAGAATGTCATATGTCAGCACGGGCTAACTCCTTTTTGATTATCTTTTGGTAAAAATGGCTCTGGTCGGTGGCCGACGATCAGTGTCGTACATCTGGTTTTTTTATATTTACTATTTAGGATCGCCCTTTTTAGGGAAAAAAAGGTATGCAATCAACCCCTGCGATTAGTCGGGTATATCTGGAGTCGGTACAGAAATGGGGGCGGATCACCCCGGGAGAGGACGCCAGCAGGTGGCTGGAAGGAGCTCTGTGCGGGGGTCCTGTCCTCAGGGCGATGCGGGGTCGGGTAGGGACTCAGGCCCCCGGCTCGTAGGCCAGATTCGGCCCCAGCCAGCGTTCCATCTCCGCCAGCTCCATGCCCTTGCGTTGGGCGTAGTCCTGGACCTGATCCTTGCCTATGCGGCCCACCGCAAAGTAGCTGGCCTGGGGATGGGCGAAATAGAGTCCGCTCACGGCGGCGGCGGGGGTCATGGCCCTGGATTCCGTGAGCCCGATGCCCGTATGTTTTTCTACCGAAAGCAGTTCCCACAGCAGGTCTTTTTCCGTGTGGTCCGGCGCGGCGGGATAGCCGAGGGCGGGGCGGATGCCCGTGTACTGTTCGGCGATCAGCTCGTCGTTGCTGAGATCCTCGTCCGGGGCGTAGCCCCACAGCTCTGTGCGCACCTTGCGGTGCAGCCACTCCGCCAGGGCCTCCGCCAGCCGGTCGGCGAGCACCTTGAGCATGATGGCGTGGTAGTCGTCGTGCTCGGCTTCAAACTCGGCGAGCTTTTTCTCAATGCCGAATCCGGTGGCGCAGGCGAAGCCGCCGATATAGTCGGTCTGGCCGCTCGCCTTGGGGGCGATAAAGTCGGCCAGGCAGTCGTTGGCCCGGCCTTGCGGCTGCTTCCCCTGTTTGCGCAGGGTGTGCAGGGTCAGAAGCGGTTCCCCGTCCCCGCCGTACAGCTCGATATCGTCGTCCACGGCGTTGGCGGGGAAGAGCCCCACTACCGCCCTGGCCTGTAGCCACTTCTCCGCCACGATCCGCTGCAACATGGCCTGGGCGTCCTGGTAGAGCATGGTGGCCTCTTCGCCCTTCTCCGCATCCTCCAGGATCTGGGGATAGCGGCCCTTCAGCTCCCAGGCGTGGAAGAAGTAGGTCCAGTCGATATAGCCCGTCAGCTCCGCGATGGGGATATCGTCCAGCACGGTGATCCCCGGGGCGGCCGGTTTTGGTGCGCTGAAGGCGGACCAGTCGATGGCCGCCCGGTTCTGCCGCGCCTCCTCAATGGCGATCAGGCTGCGCGCCTCGTCTTTCGCCGCCCGGCGCTCCCGCACCGTCGCATACTCCGATCTTAACCCTTCTATATAGGCGTCACGCTGCTCGGCGGAGAGCAGGCTGGCGGCCACCCCCACGGCGCGGGAGGCGTCCGGCACGTAGACCGACGGCTGTTCGTAGACCGGCTCGATCTTCACCGCAGTGTGGGCCTTGGAGGTGGTGGCGCCGCCGATCATCAGCGGCTGCTTCATGCCCAGGCGCTGCATCTCCTTCGCCACATGCACCATCTCGTCCAGGGAGGGGGTGATGAGGCCCGAGAGGCCGATGATGTCTGCCTCCACCTCCTGCGCCCGCTTCAGGATCTCGTCCGCGGGTTGCATCACCCCGGCGTCGATCACCTCGTAGTTGTTGCACTGCAGCACCACGCCGACGATGTTCTTGCCGATGTCGTGCACGTCGCCCTTCACGGTGGCGAGCAGGATCTTGCCCTGGGACTGGGCGCCGCAGGCCGCCTTCTCCTCTTCCATGTAGGGTTCCAGGTAGGCCACCGCCTTCTTCATCACGCGGGCGGATTTCACCACCTGGGGCAGGAACATCTTGCCCGCGCCGAACAGGTCGCCCACGGTGTTCATGCCGTCCATGAGCGGCCCTTCGATCACCTCCAGGGTCCTGGACGCCTGTTGGCGCGCCTCTTCGGCGTCGGCGTCGATAAACTCGGTGATGCCCTTCACCAGGGCGTGCTCCAGCCGTTTGTTGACGGGCCAGGAGCGCCACTCCCGATCCTCTTTCTTCTCCGCGGCGCTGCCGTCGCCCTTGTACTTGGGGGCCAGGTCGATGAGCCGTTCGGTGGCGCCCGGGTCGCGGTTGAGCACCACGTCCTCCACCGCCACGCGCAGCTCTTCGGGGATCTCGTCATACACCGCCAGCTGCCCGGCGTTGACGATGCCCATGTCCAGACCCGCCTGGATGGCGTGGTAGAGGAACACCGCGTGGATCGCCTCGCGCACGGGGTTGTTGCCGCGGAAGCCGAAGGAAATGTTGGAGATGCCGCCCGAGACCAGGGCGTTGGGCAGGTTCTGTTTGATCCAGCGCACCGCCTCGATGAAATCCACCCCGTAGTTGGCGTGCTCCTCAATGCCCGTGCCCACGGTGAGGACGTTGGGGTCGAAGATGATGTCCTCGGCGGGGAAGCCGAGCTGTTCGGTGAGTATCTTGTAGGCGCGGCCGCAGATCTCGATGCGGCGCTCCAGGTTGTCCGCCTGCCCCTGTTCGTCGAAGGCCATGACGATGACGGCGGCGCCGTAGCGGCGGCAGAGTCTGGCGTGTTCGATAAAGGCCTGCTCGCCCTCCTTGAGGGAGATGGAGTTGACGATGGCCTTGCCCTGTACGCACTTGAGTCCCGCCTCCAGGATCTCCCACTTGGAGGAGTCGATCATGAAGGGGACCTTGGCGATTTCCGGCTCCGAGGCGCAGAGGTTGAGGAAGCGCTGCATGGCGGCCACGCCGTCCAGCATCCCCTCGTCCATGTTCACATCCACCACCTGGGCGCCGTCTTCCACCTGGGCGCGGCAGATATCCAGCGCCTCTTCGTACTGCTCCTCCAGGATCAGCCGCTTGAACTTGGCGGAACCCGCCACGTTGGCCCGTTCGCCGATGTTCACGAACAGGGAGTCCGCCTCGATGTTGAAGGGCTCCTGGCCCGAGAGGCGGCAGGCGGGCGCTGGCTTGGGAAGCGGGCGCGGGGGTTTGGCGGCCACCTTCTTGGCAATGGCGGCGATATGCAGCGGCGACGAGCCGCAGCAGCCGCCCACGATGTTGAGCAGCCCGGCATCGGCCCACTCGCCGATATAGTCGGCCATGTGCGCGGCATCCAGGTCGTATTCGCCGAACTCGTTGGGCAGGCCCGCGTTGGGGTGGGCGGAGACGCGGCACTCCGCCAGCTGGGCCAGCTCTTCTATATATTGGCGCGCCTTGTCCGGGCCGAAACCGCAGTTGAAGCCGATGGAGATGGGGTTGGCGTGGCGCAGGCTGTTGTAGAAGGCCTCTACGGTCTGCCCGGAGATCTCGGTCCGGCCCGATAGTCCTAAGGTGCCGGAGATCATGATGGGCAGGCGGCGGCCGAGTTTCTCAAACAGTTCGTGGACCGCGAACACCGCCGCCTTGGCGTTCAGGGTGTCGAAGATGGTCTCGATCAGGAGGATGTCCACGCCGCCTTCGATCAGCGCGGTGGCCGCCTCCGTGTAATCGGCCACCAGTTCGTCAAAACGGATCTCCCGGGCGCCTGGGTCGTCCACCTGGACGGAGGTGGAGGCGGATTTCTGGTTGGGGCCGAGGACTCCGGCCACAAACCTCGGTTTCTCTGGCGTGGAGTATTTGTCCGCGGCCTCGCGGGCGACCCGGGCGGCCGCCACGTTGAGTTCGTGCGCATAGGAGGAGAGCTGGTACTTGGCCAGGTCGCTAGCGGTGGCGTTGAAACTGTTGGTCTCCACGATATCCGCGCCCGCCTCCAGGTACTGTTCGTGGATGCCGCGGATGATCTCGGGCCGGGTCAGGCACAGCAGATCGTTCATCCCCTTCAGGTTGACCGGCCACTCCGCGAAGCGCTCGCCGCGGTAGTCCGCCTCCTCCAGTTTGTGGCGCTGGATCATGGTCCCCATGGCGCCATCAAGAATGAGGATGCGCTGTTGTAACAGGGCGGTAAGTTCGGCGGTCCGGTCGGTAGTATGGCTCATCGGGCTCGTTCGGGAGTGGCAAAGGGGGTAATTATAGGCGGCGCGGGCAGCGGTAGGAAATCCGATCTGCCAGAAACGGGTCCCGCCACGAGGGAAGGGGTACGAATGGGTGCGCCGCCTCCCCGCCCGCGGGCGGGAGGCGGCGGGGTGGGTTCTACTCTTCTGCCGGGAGGGTTTGGCTGTAGGTCAGGACATCCGCGGCCGTATCGATGCCGAAGACTCGAAGCGCCGGCATCTCGTGCCCGGGGTGGCCGTTGAGAATTTTATGCAGGACTTCCCAGGGGTTTTCATTGGCTACCTTGCCGATGGGCGGCATCTCTTCGATCTCCTTGCCGTCGAGGCCATGGCAGCGGGCGCAGACGGTTTCATAAACCGGCTGTCCCTTGGCCAGGTCGCCTTTCCCCTGTTTGTTATCCCGCTGGATAGCGTTGTCCATCTCCACCTGGCCCAGGCTTACAAAGTTTGCCAGGTCCAGCAGATCCTTCTCGCTGAGCATGCCGTCGCCATAGGCATGGGTTTTGTCTTTCAAGATGGCGATGATCTCCTGCTGCGGTTTGCCCTCCATGCCCCGAATGCCCTTGATCCCCGTCTTGTGACCTCCCTGGCCGTAGGCCCCCTCGACTCCACGGTAGTCCCAGCCATGGCACTCCTTGCAGCGCCTGTCGGCGCCCTTTTTGCCGCGATATTTTCCCGTTTCCGGGTAGGCGGGGTGCGGCTCAGCGGGCGGGCTGGTGTGGTTCTCCTTGAACCATTTGTCATACAGCAGTCCCCCTCTGACGATAGAATAGTCAAGAGACTCGGCGACAGACACGGTGGACAAACAGGCCAAGCTGATCGCCAGAAGCGTGTTGCGGAGGATACGGGATGATGGATGCATGTATGGTCGCATGGTCTGGTTCCAGTTGGAGATATAGGTCGCTGATGTTAATGCGAACGATTCGTAGCAACAAACAAAATTTTTTACCAGTCGCGCCGATTTGGAGCGTCAAGTTTCGCCTTCGCAGGGAGACGAAGCAGTTAGGGATAGTAGGCATCATGTCCCAACAGTAAATCAGGGGCCGGGAAGGGCTTTGGGAATGGAAATGAACAGTAAAATCGAGCAGGTACGCCAGTGGCTACAGGGGACGGGATCGGTTGTGGTGCTGACCGGCGCGGGCATCTCCGCCGAGAGCGGCGTCCCCACCTTTCGCGGCGAAGGGGGGCTGTGGCGCCAGTACCGGGCAGAGGAGCTGGCCACCCCCGAGGCCTTTGCGCGTGATCCGAAGCTGGTGTGGGAGTGGTACGACTGGCGGCGCGGCATCGTGGCCGGGACCCGGCCCAATCCAGGCCATACCGCCCTGGCGGAGCTGGAGCGGCAGGTATCGGATTTCACCCTGGTTACCCAGAACGTGGACGGTCTCCATGACCTGGCGGGTTCCAGCCATCCCCTAAAGCTGCATGGGGACATCTGGGAGCTGCGCTGTACCCAATGCCGTCACCAGGAGACCAACCGCGATGTGCCGCTGCGGGAGATCCCGCCCCGCTGCCGCTGCGGCGCCCTGCTGCGGCCCAACATCGTCTGGTTCGGCGAGGCGCTGCCCGCCGGGGTGATCGCGGCGGCGTGGCGCAAGGCGGAAGCGGCCGATCTGTTCCTGGTGGTGGGAACCTCCGCCCTGGTGCAGCCCGCCGCCAGTCTGCCCCTGGCGGCCAAGAGCAAGGGCGCGCGGCTGGTGGAGATCAATCTGGAGCCCACCCCCATCAGTGGCCGCTGTGATGTGAGCCTGCTGGGACCCTCGGGCGAGATACTTCCCCAGCTTATCCCCTGAGGGAGAGATAGTTTGGCGGTATTGCGAATTATCAATGAATTAGAATTAGAATAAGTCTAATTATGTCCCCTGAGGGGGTAATGATTTCATTTGGCCATACTCCGACAGGGATGGCGCTACCAAATTTACCCTCCATCGTTGCAACTTATTGGAGGTCCTTCATGAAAAAGATAATGTCCGCGGCCATCGCGGCGGCTCTATGCTTCGGCGTGGCCAGCGTTTCCGCACAAGAACCCATTCAACCCATCGAACCGGCAAAGGATATCAACGCGCCCATGGCGGAGCTGGGGAAAAAACTCTATTTCGATCCCCGTCTTTCCAAATCCGGCTTTATCTCCTGTAACTCCTGCCACAACCTCAGCATGGGTGGCACCGACAATCTAAAAACATCCATCGGTGATCACTGGCAGCAGGGTCCCATCAATGCGCCCACCGTACTCAATTCCAGCATGAACCTGGCCCAGTTCTGGGACGGCCGCGCCGCGGATCTCAAGGCCCAGGCGGGCGGACCCATCGCCAATCCCGGCGAGATGGCCTTTACTCATGAACTGGCGGTGGAGGTCCTGGAGTCCATCCCGGCCTATGTGGCGGAGTTCAAGCAGGCGTTCGGCAAGGAAGGGGTGGATATCGACAAGATCACCGACGCCATCGCCGAGTTTGAGAAGACCCTGGTTACCCCCAACGCCCGCTTCGACCAGTGGCTGAAGGGCGACAAAACGGCCCTGACCTCGGACGAAGTGGCTGGTTACAACCTGTTCAAGAGCAGCGGCTGCACCGGCTGTCACAACGGCGCGGCCGTGGGTGGTAACTCCTATCAGAAGATGGGCGTGGTGGAGCCGTATCAGGCCAAGAGCCCGGCCGAAGGGCGCGTAGCCGTCACGGGTAAGGACGCGGACCGTTTCCTGTTTAAGGTTCCCACCCTGCGTAACGTGGAGATGACCTATCCCTACTTCCATGACGGCGAGGCGGAGACCCTCACCGAGGCGGTGGATGTGATGGGCCGTCTGCAGTTGGGCAAGAAGTTCAACGACAAGGAGAACGCACAGGTGGTGGCCTTCCTGAAGACCCTGACCGGCGACCAGCCGGCCTTCCAGTTGCCGATCCTGCCGCCTTCCACGGACAAGACGCCGCAACCCAAGCCGTTCTGATCGGCCTCGGATTGTAGTGATCTAACAGGGAATACGGCGTGCCTGCTTCGGTGGGCGCGCCGTTTTTCTTTTTGCCACAGAGGACACAGAGATCACAGAGTATTAAAAGACTGGTTTTGCGCAGTTCTTGGCAAGTAATTAGGAGCGAGGGATTCATCTCAGTAGCGGGGGGATGGGTGGGAGGCGCGACCCCGCGCCGCAGAATAGATCACTGAGGGTAGTTAACATCCGGATTCGCGGCGGGTACCCAAAGGGCGTGCAAAAGCTACCTCTAGAGAGCCCTAAAGGTCTCTGTGAACTCTGTGCCCTCTGTGGCTAAGCCTTATAAAGATCAGCGCACCAGCTT
>JBNKPL010000050.1:0-16097 GCA_050295355.1 Sedimenticolaceae bacterium | reverse complement strand
GACGTAGAAAAATATAAAGAATGGATAATTGAATGCCACGACTTAATCAAAGAGGCTACTAAAGCTGCAAATTGGTTTGCAGATGTTGTACGTCAAGATATTAACCCCATGTTTTTTGCAGAGTATGGAAAGTTTTTAGTAGTGGAAGGTGATATTCTATCCGTTAATACAACGCTTCCAGAGTTTAGTGAAGAAGAAAAAGAGGCATTACCACAGGCACTGAATGACGGCGTATAACAAACAACTGCAGCGGAACAAATTTCGCTGCGCTCAATTTGTCCGCTGAGTTGGACGTTATGCGCAATCACAATAAAGCAATGCAACTTGAAGGAAGAAAAATAGGCATTCGTACATTTAACAACAATGATGCTGTTCCGTTTTACGAGGCAGCATCAGAATCAATTGTGCATATGAAAGAATTCATGCCTTGGTGTCATCCTGAATATTCAATGCAAGAAAGCGAAGAATTGGTAACATCAAGATCTCAATCATGGGCTAATGCGGAAGAATATAGTTTTATATGCTATTCGTTAGAAACTAATAAGTTATTGGGTGGTGTAGCAATAAATCAAATAAACCAATGCCATAAAATAGGTAACATTGGCTATTGGGTAAGAAAAAGCGCATTAAATCAAGGAGTGGCAACTGAAGCTGTTTCGCTAGTGTCTAGCTTTGGGTTCAATACACTAGAATTAAACCGTCTTGAAATTGTTACGTTACCTAATAATATCGCAAGTAGGAAAGTTGCAGAAAAATCTGGCGCTAAATTTGAGGGTGTTTTGAGCAAACGTCTTTTGGTTTATGGGGAGGCACTTGATGCCTGCATGTATTCAATTATCAAGCACGCATAACAAGGAGCTCGTGTGGGACTGAACCTACCCCGAAATAATTGACATCTCGTATAAATGAAAGCTATTTGGGGTCAGTGTAAAAACTCGAGAACATAATGTTTGGGTAAGTGTAGTAAAATAGGAAAATTAGAACATGTCACAATTCAACAATGTAACCATCGCCAAAGCGGCGAACATCTATTTCGATGGCAAAGTCACGAGCAGAACCGTACTTTTCGAGGACGGCTCCAAAAAGACGCTGGGTATTATGCTTCCCGGGGATTATGAGTTCGGCACGGATGCCAAGGAGCTGATGGAGATAATGGCGGGGGATCTTGAGATTCAGTTGGCGGGTGAAGAGTGGCGGAAGATAGCCGCCGGTGAGTCGTTTGAAGTGCCTGCGAATTCGAGCTTCAAGTTGAAAATTTATGAGGTAACGGATTACTGCTGTAGCTATCTGGATTGATGGATTAGTAAGTTATGAAAAAAAAGGGGGCTTGCGCCCCCTTTTTTGTTAAGCCGGAAAGTGACTTCCGATTAACTGGCTACGTCCGTGGAGGTGAGGTAGAAGTCGTAGCAGTTGTCCTTGATCTCCTTGTCGCCGCGCTGTTTCATGGCGGCGCGCGGGTGCTGGTTCAGATGCCCGCTGATGCCGTAGATGTCGTTGAAGCCCCATTCGATGTGGTCGCGAAGATCCACGAACTTCTCCTGGATTACCTTGTAGACCGGGCGCACGTCGAACTTGGGGTTCTTGAGGAAGTTCAACAGCAGTTCCAGGTTGCAGTTGCCGGCGCCGCGGCCGATGCCGTTGATGGTGGCGTCCAGCAGGTTCACGCCGTCGATGATCGCCTGCTGGGTGTTGGAGAAGGCCAGCTGCTGGTTGTTGTGGGCGTGGAAGCCCAGTTCCTTGTTCGGGGCGTGTTTCTTGTACAGTTCCAGATAGTCGGTGACCTGCTCGGAGTAGAAGGCGCCGTAGCTGTCCACCAGGTAGAGGTAGTCCACTTCCGGGGTGTCGTTGATCTGTTCCAGGCCTTCAATCAGGTCGGTGCGGATGGCGGCGGAGCAGGCCATGATGTTGATGGTGGTGAGGTAGCCCAGGTCCTTGGAGCGTTTCGCCAGGTCGATGCCCTTGTCGATGTCCGCCACGTAGCAGGCGGTACGAACCATGTCGAAAGGACTCTGGTCGGCGGGCTTGAGGGCGTTCACGTCCACCCGGCCCACGTCGAACATCACCGCCACCAGCGGCCGGTTTTCACACTCGTAGGAGTCGATGACCCGTTTCAGGTCGTCGTCGTCGCAGAAGTTCCACTTGCCGTACTTGGTGCGGGTGTATTCGTCGCTCTCTTTCAGCTTTTTGCCCAGTTCCACGATATCCACGCCGGAATCGCAGGCCGCCCGGTAGACCGCATTTACGAAGTCATCGGTGAATTTGTAGTTGTTGATGAGTCCACCATCGCGGATGGTGCAGTCCAACACTTTGATCTCTTTGCGGTACATGAGGTTTATTCCTGCGCGCTGTGGTTAGATTTGGCGGATACCCGTGTCCGGACGGCGGTGAGCGGTCGTTCCATTGAGTCAGCGGGATGGGTTTTTGGGTGTCCCGTCGGGCTTTCTGGTATCGGCGATCTTAATAAAGTGGCATAGGATACAGCCGGACCCAAAACACCGCAAATCTCAAGGGCTTGATTGGCGGCGGCACGAGGGGGAAATGCGCATTTTTCTCCAGATTGGCCGGAAAACGCGCATTTCCCGCCGCCAGGAGCGCTTCCGGAAGGCCCCTTGCCGAACCAGGACAATCTGTGTAATATGCGCCCCACCAGTTGCGGGGTGGAGCAGTCTGGCAGCTCGTCGGGCTCATAACCCGAAGGTCGTAGGTTCAAATCCTACCCCCGCTACCAACGCTAGTGAACGCGAATACGTGGTATGTATTTCGGGTTTGCATTACTTGGTGTTTCGATGGCTTGATGTCAGACCGGGCCTTCGATACCAAGTTGAGAGGCCCCGAATTCGGGGTTTTTTTCTGGGACCGGTTTTTGCCGTTCTGGCCTGAAGCGGTCCCGTCATTGGAGTTTAGGAATGGGCCTCGGGCCCTTTTTTTATTTGTGATATGCGTGGTGCACCCGAAAGGCTGACTGAACTGGTGAGGTCCGTGGTCGAACCCATGGATTACGAACTGGTCGGGGTTGAGTACCTCGGTGGCAGAGAGGGTGGCAGCCTGTTGCGGGTCTACATCGACCGGGCGGAAGGGATCACCGTCGAAGATTGCGCCGCGGTGAGCCATCAGTTGAGCGGCGTGCTGGATGTGGAAGATCCGGTCAAGGAGAACTACCTGTTGGAGGTTTCCTCGCCCGGGTTGGATAGACCCCTGTTCTCTAAAGAACATTTTGAGAGATACGCCGGAAGCCGGGTGCGGCTGAAGTTGGCCGTAAAGATCGAAGGCCGGCGTCGTTTTGAAGGTACTTTGTTAGGTCTGGAAGGATCGGACGTGTTGCTGGAAGTGGATGGGGAGAAGCGCTCCCTGCCGCTGGACCAGGTGGACAGCGCCCGCATCATTCCGGAATTCTGATAGGAAGTGGCGGATGAATAAAGAAATTTTGTTGGTTGTCGACGTTGTTTCCAACGAAAAGGACGTTGAGAAAGAGATTATTTTCGAGGCTATTGAGGCCGCGCTGGCATCGGCTACCCGTAAGAAACACGGTGGCGATATCGATGTGCGCGTATCCATCGACCGCACCGACGGAGACTACTCCAGTTTCCGCCGCTGGGAGGTGATTGAAGAGCCGGGCGAAGAGGGCCTGCTGCCGGAAAGCCAGATCCTGCTGGAAGATGCGCGCAAGGAGCATCCGGAGATCCAGGCGGGCGAGTACATCGAAGAGCCCATGGACTCCATCGAGTTCGGCCGTATCGCCGCCCAGACCGCCAAGCAGGTGATTGTGCAGAAGGTGCGCGAGGCGGAGCGGGCCAAGGTGGTGGAGGCCTACCAGGATCGCGTGGGCGAACTGGTGACCGGCGTGGTGAAACGGGCCGAGCGCGGCAGCATTCTGTTGGACCTGGGCGGCAACGCCGAGGCGCAGGTGCCGCGTGAAGAGATGATCCCGCGCGAGTCGGTGCGCACTGGCGACCGTCTGCGCGGTTATCTCTACGATATCCGTCCCGATGCGCGCGGACCGCAGCTGTTTGTGAGCCGCACCCGCCCGGAACTGCTGATCGAACTGTTCAAGCTGGAAGTGCCCGAGGTGGGCGAAGGCCTGATTGAGATCGTGGGCGCGGCCCGGGACCCGGGACTGCGCGCCAAAATCGCGGTCAAGACCAAGGACCCGCGCATCGATCCCGTGGGCGCCTGCGTGGGTATGCGCGGATCGCGTGTACAGGCGGTCTCCAATGAACTGAATGGCGAGCGGGTGGACATCATCCTGTGGGACGACAATCCCGCCCAGTTCGTGATCAACGCCATGTCGCCCGCCGACGTGGTCTCCATCGTGGTGGATGAAGAGAGCAACAGCATGAACGTGGCGGTGGAAGAGGAAAACCTCTCCCAGGCCATCGGCCGCGGCGGACAGAATGTGCGTCTGGCCAGCGAGCTTACTGGCTGGGAACTGAACGTCATGGACGAGTCGGAAGCCGCCGAGAAGAGCGAGGCGGAGGCCAAAGAGCTGGTCGTGCAGTTCATGGAAAAGCTGGATGTGGACGAGGAAGTGGCCGCCATCCTGGTGCAGGAAGGATTCTCCAATCTCGAAGAGGTGGCCTATGTGCCCATCACCGAGATGCTGGCGATCGCGGAGTTTGATCAGGATATCGTTGAAGAGTTACGGGAACGCGCCAAAGAGGTGCTGATCACCCAGGCCATCGCCAAGGAAGAGGCGTTCTCCGATGCCGAGCCGGCGGAAGATCTGCTGACGATGGACGGCATGGATAGAGAACTTGCCTTCGAAATGGCCAAGCTCGGCATCAAGACCATGGAAGATCTGGCGGAACAATCAGTGGATGAGCTGATGGTGATCGACGATATGGATGAAGAGAAGGCCGCACAACTAATTATGACGGCGCGTGCACCCTGGTTCGAAGAGGAGCAGGGTTGAGATACTCGGGAGGGTCCAGGCTATGAGTGATGTCACTGTAAAACAGCTTGCCGCGGATGTTGGCATCCCCGTCGATCTTCTGCTGTCGCAACTGAAAGAAGCGGGCCTGGAGAAAGGCGGTGAAGCGGATATGGTCAGCGAAGAGGAGAAGATCCAATTGCTGACCCACTTGCGCGCCAGCCACGGCAAGAAGACCGAAGGCGGCGGTTCGCGCAAGATCACCCTGAAGCGCAAGAGCGTAAGCGAACTGCGCCAACCCGCGGCGGCCGGCAAGGCCACTACCCGCGGCGCCACTACCCGCGGCGGCAAGACCGTGAGCGTGGAAGTGCGGCGCAAGCGCGCCGTGGCCAAGGAAGAGACCCCTTCCAATAAGGATAAATTGCTGCAAGAGGCGGAGGCCGCCAAAAAGGCGCTGGAAGAGCAGGCCGAGCAGAAACGGATGATCGCCGAAGAGGCGGAAGCCCGCCGCACGGCCGAAGAGGCCCGCCGCAAGGCCGAGGAAGAGGACAAGATCAAGGTCGCCGAGGCGAGAAAGGCCGCGGAGGAAGAGGCCCAGCGCAAAGAGCAGGAAGAGCGCGAGCGCCGGGAGGCCGAGGACGCCAAAAAGGAGGCCGCCCAGGCGGAAGTGACGGTCGAGGCGAAACGCGCCGCGGAAGAGAAGAGCGGCAAGAAGGCGGTGCATCGGAAAGATGCCGAAGAGTTCAAAACGGACCGCAAGAAAGGCAGTGGACGCCGTGCGCGCGAGGAACTGCACGTCTCGGAAGAGATGCGCGGCCTGCGCAAGGGCAAAAAGACCAAACGCCGCCACGCCCCGCTGTCGGTGGAGACCCAGCACGGATTCCAGAGACCCACCGCCCCGGTGGTCAAGGAAGTGGAAATCCCGGAAACCATTACCGTAGCCGATCTGGCCCAGCGCATGTCGGTGAAGGCGGCGGATGTGATCAAGGAACTGATGAAGATGGGCATGATGGTGACCATCAATCAGCCTCTGGACCGGGACAGCGCCACCCTGGTGGTGGAAGAGATGGGTCACACGCCCGTGATGCAGAAGGAAGCGGACGTGGAGGCGGAAGTACTCAGCTCCATCGTCGAAGAAGAGGGCGAAAGGGAGCCGCGCGCCCCGGTGGTTACCATCATGGGCCACGTGGACCACGGCAAGACCTCTCTGCTGGACTATATCCGCGCCACCCGTGTGGCCGCCGGCGAAGCGGGCGGCATTACCCAGCATATCGGCGCCTATCATGTGGAGACCGACAAGGGCATGGTCTCCTTTCTGGACACCCCGGGACACGCGGCCTTCTCGGCCATGCGTGCGCGCGGCGCCAAGGTGACCGATATCGTGGTGCTGGTGGTGGCCGCCGATGACGGCGTGAAGCCGCAGACCATCGAGGCGATCCAGCACGCCCGCGCGGCGGAAGTGCCGCTGATTATCGCGGTCAACAAGATCGACAAGCCGGATGCGCAGCCGGACAAGGTGATGCAGGAACTCTCTGGCCAGGAAGTGGTGCCGGAAGAGTGGGGCGGCGACACCATGTTCGTCAAGGTCTCCGCCAAGACCGGGGAGGGCATCGACGATCTGCTGGACGCCATTCTGCTGCAGGCCGAGGTGCTGGAGCTGAAGGCGGTGGTCAAAGGTCCCGCCCGCGGGATTATCGTGGAGTCCAGTCTCGACAAGGGCCGCGGTCCGGTGGCCACCGTACTGGTGCAGTCCGGCACCCTGCGCCAGGGCGATATGCTGGTCAGTGGCCAGGAGTTCGGCCGCGTGCGCGCCATGCTGGATGAGAACCGTAAGCAGGTGAAAAGCGCCGGTCCCTCCATTCCCGTGGAGGTGCTGGGTCTTTCCGGCGTGCCCAATGCGGGTGATGACGTGCTGGCCGTGTCCGACGAACGCCGGGCCAAGGAACTGGCCGAGTCGCGTCAGGAGAAGGCGCGCGATACCCGGCTGGCCGCCCAGAAGGCCGCCAAGCTGGACGAGTTCTTCGCCTCCATGGGCGAGGGCGAGATCAATTACGTCAACCTGATCGTGAAGGCGGACGTGCAGGGCAGCGTGGAAGCGCTGCGAGAGTCGCTGCTGAAGATCGAAGCGGACGAGGTAAAGGTCAAGGTGGTGGCCGCCGCGGTAGGCGGGATCAGCGAGTCGGATGTCAATCTGGCCCTCACCTCCGGCGCCTTCATTATCGGCTTCAACGTCCGTGCCGACGCCACCGCGCGCCGGTCGGCGGAAGAGCAGGGCGTGGATATCCGTTACTACAGCATCATCTATGAAGTAATCGATGATGTGAAAAAGGCGATCTCCGGTCTGCTCTCTCCCGAGGTGCGGGAAGAGATCATCGGCCTGGCCGAGGTGCGCGACGTGTTCCGTTCCTCCAAGCTGGGCGCCATCGCCGGCTGCATGGTGGTGGAGGGCACGGTCAAGCGCAACAATCCCATCCGCGTGCTGCGCGACAACGTGGTGGTCTATGAGGGCGCGCTGGAGTCCCTGCGCCGCCACAAGGATGACGTCAGCGAGGTCAAGTCGGGTACCGAGTGCGGTATCGGGGTGAAGAACTACAATGACGTCAAGGTGGGCGACCAGATCGAAGTCTTCGAGCGGATCGAAGTGGCCCGCGAAGTCGAGTAAAGAAGTAACGGCCCATGGCGCGAGAGTTCAGCAGGACCGACCGGGTCGGTTCCCAGATGCAGCGTGAGCTGGCGCAACTGGTGCGCGACGAGCTTAACGATCCGCGCCTGGGAATGATCACCATCCAGGCGGTGCGCATCGTGCGCGACTTCTCCCAAGCCACGGTCTATTTCACCGTTCTGGGCGGAGAGCTGAGTAACAAGGAGACCGCGGCGATCCTCAACGAGGCGGCCCCTTTCTTCCGCCACGAGCTGGGACATCGCATCAATCTCCGCAGCCTGCCCAAACTCCATTTCCTGTATGACGAATCGGTAGAGAGAGGCGCGCGCCTCTCCGCCCTCATCGACGAGGCCGTGGAAGAGGACCGGTCGAAACACAGGGATTCGCATTGAGGCGCTATGGGCAGACGGCGTAAAAGCGGGCGCAATGTGCGGGGTATCCTGTTGCTGGACAAGCCGCGGGGAATCACTTCCAACGACGCCCTGCAGCGGGTGAAGCGGCTGTACCGGGCGCAGAAGGCCGGTCATACGGGCAGTCTCGATCCGCTGGCGGACGGTCTGCTGCCTATCTGCTTCGGCGCCGCCACCAAAATCTCCGCCTTTCTGCTGGATGCCGACAAACGCTACTGGGTGCGCATCAAGCTGGGCGAGACCACCACCACCGCAGATTCCGAGGGCGAAGTGGTGTCCATCCGCCCCGTGGAGGGGATCGGGGAGGCCGAGATCCGCCAGGCGCTGGAACCGTTTCGGGGCGAAATCCAGCAGATCCCGCCCATGTATTCCGCCCTCAAGCACAAGGGCGAGCGGCTCTACAAGCTGGCTCGCGAAGGCAAGGAGGTGGAGCGGGAACCGCGTGCGGTGACCATCCATGGCCTGGAACTGCTCGCCTGCAATCTCCCCGAGTTCGAACTGGACGTGCACTGTTCCAAGGGGACCTATGTGCGCACCCTGGCCGAGGATATCGGCGAGGCGCTGGGCTGCGGCGCCCATGTGACCGCCCTGCGCCGCACGGGCGTCGGTCCCTACGACGCGGACGGGATGGTCACCCTGGACGAACTGGAGGCGCAGGCGGAGCAAGGTCAGGAATCCCTGGACGCGCGGCTGCTCCCGCTGGAGACGGCCCTGGCCCACTGGCCGGAGGTGCGGCTCAACCCTGACAGTACCTTCTATATGCGTCAGGGCCAGCCGGTTCTGGTGCCCAACGCCCCCACCGAGGGCTGGGTGCGGCTGTTCGGCCCGGACGGCTTTATCGGCGTGGGCGAGGTCCTGGACGATGGCCGCGTGGCGCCGCGGCGCTTGATGTAAAAGATATTAGCCACAGAGGCCACAGAGAACACAGAGACCTCTTTTTCGAGGCGATCATCGGCAACAATAAAGACGGGACCTGATTTCGTGCGTTATATAAAGGTCTCTGATGGTTTACCAACGGATTTCACCTCAGTGGTCACGGGACACGGAGTGTGAAAAATGCAGGGACACAAAGCCCTCTGTGCGCTCTGTGTTCTCTGTGGCAAAAAGAAGTGAAAACACGCGGATTTGATTGGTTCGTCTAAACCCTTATAATTCGCACTTTCCCGATCCCGGGCGGCTTTTTGGCTGGCCGGGCATCGAAGACGCGCCCTCTCATTTGGAGGGTTTTTTGGTCGCTACCCTGAACCCATTGTCGGGGAGCGGCGGCAGTAACGTAAGACAATGAGGAGCAAATACCATGTCGATCACTGCAGAACAGAAGAAAGCGATTATTGAAGAGCACGGCCGTGTGGCCAACGACACCGGTTCCCCCGAGGTACAGGTGGCGCTGCTGACCGCTCGCATCAACCAGCTCACCGAGCATTTCGCTGAACACAAACATGACCACCACTCCCGTCAGGGTCTAGTGCGTATGGTTAACTCCCGCCGCAAGCTGCTGGACTACCTGAAGTCCAAGGATCTGGAGCGCTATCGCGCCCTGATCGCCAAGCTCGGCCTGCGCCGCTAAGCCGGTTGAACCCAACAAATTGAGGACACTATCGTGACCCCCATCATTAAAGAATTTCAGTTTGGCGACCACAAGGTCACCATTGAGACCGGCGAAATCGCACGTCAGGCCGATGGCGCTGTGATGATCAACATGAGTGACACCGTGGTGCAGTGCACCGTGGTGGGCGCCAAGAACGCCATGGAAGGACGGGACTTCTTCCCTCTGACCGTGGACTATCAGGAGAAGACCTACGCCGCGGGCGTCATCCCCGGCGGCTTCTTCCGTCGCGAGGGCCGTCCCTCCGAGAAGGAGATCCTGGTTTGCCGCCTGATCGACCGTCCTATCCGTCCGCTGTTTCCCAAGGGCTTTACCAATGAGGTGCAGATCATCTGTACCGTCATGTCCCTGAACCCGGGTGTGGACCCGGAAATCCCGGCCCTGATCGGCACCTCCGCCGCCCTGGCCATCTCCGGCCTGCCGTTCAACGGCCCCATCGGCGCCGCGCGCGTGGGTTACAAGGACGGCGAATACCTGCTCAACCAGTCCCGTACCGGTCTTAACGACGAGAGCGACCTGGACCTGGTGGTGGCCGGTACCGAGAGCGCCGTGCTGATGGTGGAGTCCGAAGCCAATGGTCTCTCCGAAGAAGTGATGCTGGGCGCCGTGCTGTTCGGTCACGAGCAGATGCAGGTGGCCATCCAGGCGATCAATGAACTGGCCGCCGAAGTGAACAAGCCGGTCATGACCTTCGAAGCGCCAGCGGAAGACACGGAACTGGCGGATGCCGTAAAGGCGGCCGCTGGTGACGCCCTGACCCAGGCCTACACCATCGCCGACAAGATGGAGCGCTATGGCCGCATCGACGCCGTGGTTGCGGAAACGGTGGAACAGCTTTGCGCTGGTGACGAGCCGAAGTGGAGCGAGGGCGAGGTCAAAGGCGCCATCGACAAGCTGAAGAAGAAGACCGTGCGTGGCCGTATCCTGGCCGGCGAACCCCGTATCGACGGCCGCGACACCAAGACCGTGCGTCCCATCACCGTGCGTACCGGCGTGCTGCCGCGCACCCACGGTTCCGCCCTGTTCACTCGTGGCGAGACTCAGGCGCTGGTAGTGGCCACCCTCGGCACCGAGCGCGATTCCCAGATCATTGATGCCCTGGAAGGTTCCTACCGCGAACCCTTCATGCTGCACTACAACTTCCCCCCGTTCTGCGTGGGCGAGACCGGCCGCGTGGGCAGCCCCAAGCGCCGCGAGATCGGCCACGGCCGTCTGGCCAAGCGCGGTGTGCTGGCCTGTATGCCCAACATGGCGGAGTTCCCGTACTCCATCCGCGTGGTATCCGAGATCACCGAGTCCAACGGCTCCAGTTCCATGGCCTCCGTTTGCGGCACCAGTTTGGCGCTGATGGATGCCGGCGTGCCCATGAAGGGTCCGGTGGCTGGCGTGGCCATGGGCCTGATCAAGGAAGGCGATGAGTTCGCCGTGCTGACCGATATCCTGGGCGACGAGGACCACCTCGGCGACATGGACTTCAAGGTGGCCGGCACCGCGGAGGGCGTCAACGCTCTGCAAATGGATATCAAGATCCAGGGGATCACCAAGGAGATCATGGAGATCGCGCTGGAGCAGGCCAAAGCGGGCCGTCTGAGCATCCTCGGCGACATGAACAAGGTGATCGATTCCCACCGTGAAGAGATGTCCGAGCATGCCCCGCGCATCATCACCATCAAGATCGATCCGGAAAAGATCCGCGACGTGATCGGCAAGGGTGGGGTTACCATCCGTTCCATCACCGAAGAGACCGGCGCCACCGTGGACGTAACCGACGACGGCATGGTCAAGATCTTCTCCGTGGACAAGGCGGCGGGTGAAGATGCGAAGAAGCGTATCGAGCTGATCACCGCCGACGTGGAAGTGGGCCGGATCTACGAAGGCAAGGTAGCCCGCCTCATGGACTTCGGCGCCTTCGTTACCATTCTGCCCGGCAAGGACGGTCTGGTGCACATCTCCCAGATCTGCGAAGAGCGGGTGGAGAAGGTGAGCGACAAGCTGGCCGAGGGCGATGTCGTCCGCGTCAAGGTGCTGGAAGTGGACAAGCAGGGCCGTGTCCGTCTCAGCATGAAGGCGGTGCAGGAAGGCGAATAAGCCATCTGCGCTAAAAAAGAAAAGGGGCCGCAAGGCCCCTTTTTTTTGGCGGTTTTCCTCCCCGCTGGCGGGCAGGGGTTGACCGGGCGCTAGGCGCTTTTTCTCATCTCTTCACGAATGGTTCGGCGTTTGATGGATTGATAGATCTTGGGATAGATCTTCAGGGCGATCTTCTCGTTCTCACTGGCGTAGCGGCGGGCCAGCTTGAGCCACAGGGGTAGGAATAGCTTGTGGAACAGGATATCCCCGGCCAGATAGCGGAGCTTGATCTTTAACGGCGAGGTGGGGGGGAAGCCAAGGGACGCCAGGGCCTCGCCCAGATGGGGCGATTTGCGGTACCACACCACCAGCGAGATGGCCTCCCGCTTGGCGACCCCCAGCATCTCCGCCTCGGTGAAGTAGTGGTAATGGTAACCGAGGGCGTCCTGGTTATAGATCAGTTTCAGGCCGTGTTGGGTCAGGCGCTCCGCCAGTTCGGTGTCCTCGTGATAGCGCATGCTCTCCTCGAACAGGCCGTATTCAAGCAGGAATGCCTTTTTCACCGAGACGTTGCAGGTGCAGAAGGCGCGCCAGTCCAGCTCGCCCTGTTGCTCCCACGCCTCAAAACTGGCGTCCAGGTGCATCTTGAAAAACAGGGTGTAGGGGAGGTCGGGTGAGTAGGCCATTTTGCCCAGGATCGCCACATTGTCACCGGGGTTTTGTTGATGGCTCTCCCAATGCAGCTTCAGCATGTCCGGGGTGCAAATGGTATCGTCGTTGATAATCAACAGCAGCCGGCCCCGGGACTCGCGCAGGGCGTGATTGCGCGCCGCATTGGCGCCCTGGTTCGGCTGGTGGATATAGCGGATGTTATGCGCGGGGTGCGCTTCGATGTAACCTTCCGTGACCTGCCGGGTGTCGTCCTTGGAGCCGTCATCGGAGAGGATGACTTCGTATTTATCCTTATCGAAAGACTGGTTTACCAGGGCTTCCAGGCAACGGGCTACCACGTCGCTGCGGTTGTAGGTGGGGATGATTACGCTAATCTCAATCATAGGGCTGGCCGGTCCGCACGCGAAAACTTGGCCCGTACTCTAGCACAGGGCTTGGGTTTGACCCACCCGCTGATTTCGGGGACACTCTTTACTATGTTTACAGGCAGGAGAGCAGGTCCATGATCGACCTATCCGGGCGCCGGGTACTGATCGTCGGCGCACATGCAGACGATATAGAGATCGGCTGCGGCGGCACCGCGCACAAGCTGCTGCAGGCCGGTTCCGAGGTTACTGGGCTGGTGGTGACCGACACCCACTATGTGCGCGACGGCGTGGTGCATCGCGACTCCGCCGTGGCCCAGCAGGAGGGCCGGGAGGCGGCGAAAATCCTCGGCTACGAAACCCACTTCGGGAGCGTGCGCAACAACGACGTCAAGGTGACCTCGGAGCTGGTCTATTTCATCCGCGACCATATCGAGCGCTGCAAGGCGGACACCATTTTCACCCACTGGGACGGCGACGCCCACCTGGATCACCGCAATATCGCCCTCGCCACCATGATGGCCACCCGCGACCCGCGCAACCTGATCATGTACCGGACCAACTTCTATGTCAGCCCGGATGCCTTCCGCCCCAACCTGATGGTGGACATCTCCGGCAGCATTGACCTGAAGATGAAGGCGCTCTACTGCTACCACGCGGAAAAAGAGCGCGCCGGGGCGGACTATTTCGATTGGGTGAAGAGCGCCAACCGGGTCTCCGGCGCCGCCGCCGGAGTGGAATATGCCGAAGAGTTCAGCGTGGTGAAGTACTATACTTAAGGCTGTCGTCCCGAACCGGGAGGAGAAGCGCCGGTCCGCCGTTCATTGACGGCAGGTGGGCAGTTGTAGGTTTTTCCGGCTGGGTATTCGTGCCCGCGGCCGAGGGGAATAATAATGAAAGGTATCATTCTGGCAGGGGGCACGGGGTCCCGGCTGTTTCCGATCACCAATGCGGTTCTGAAACAACTGGTTCCGGTCTATGACAAGCCCCTGATCTACTATCCCATGTCCAATTTGATGTTTGCGGGCATCAAGGACATCCTGATTATCTCTACGCCGGTCCATATTGCTTCCCTGGAGCACCTGTTTGGAAACGGGGAGGACCTGGGGCTGAATATCTCCTACAAGGTGCAGGACCGTCCCGGCGGCACGGCGGAGGCGTTCCTGCTGGGTGAGGAGTTCCTGGCTGGCGATGATGTCTGCATGACCCTGGGCGATAACATTTTCTATGGGGACAAGCTGATCCAGCGTATCCGCAGCGCCCGCAAGATGGTGGATGAGTTGAGCTGTGCCGTACAGTTCAGCTACTTCGTCAACAATCCCCAGGATTACGGCGTGGTGGAGTACGACCGCAGCGGCCAGGCGTTGAGCGTGGAAGAAAAGCCCGCGAACCCGAAGAGCAATCACGCCATTACCGGGCTCGGTTTCTATCCTTCCGATGTGGTGGAGAAGGCCAAGCAGGTTAAACCTTCGCCCCGGGGAGAATTGGAGAATACCGATATTCTGCACGATTACATGCGTCAGTCCCGCCTGAAGATCGTGCCGCTGGGACGAGGCGACGCCTGGCTGGACGCGGGGACGCCCGAGATGCTGCTGGAGGCGTCCAACTTCGTGCGCACCATCGAGCGGCGGCAGGGACTGAAGATCGCCTGTCTGGAAGAGATCGCCTTCAACATGGGATATATCGATGGCGCCAAGATGCAGCAGCACATCGATAAGTATAAGAAGTGTGAATACGGTGACTATCTGCAGAAGGTGAAAGACGGCCTGTTTCGGGAAGCCTCTGACTATCTGGAACGACTGATGAAAGGGGATGATGATTAATGAAGTTTATACCCACTGAGCTGCCGGAAGTGTTGCTGCTGGAGCCGCAGGTATTTGGTGATTCGCGCGGTTATTTCATGGAGTTGTTCCGCGCCAACGTGTTTACTGAGCACGGCCCGAATACAACCTATGTGCAGATCAGTGAATCCCAGTCCAGGCGGGGTGTGTTGCGCGGGCTGCACTACCAGATGCCGCCCTATGCCCAAACCAAGGTGGTGCGTGTGGTGCAGGGTTGTGTTTTGGACGTGGCGGTGGATGTGCGCCGCGACTCGCCGACTTTCGGTCAGCACGTCTCCTTCGAGCTTTCATCCGAAAACAAACATATGGCGCTGATTCCCCGTGGCTTTGCACACGGTTTTTCCGTGTTGAGTGATAGCGCCATCATTAACTACATGGTGGACAACTATTACGCCCCTGAGGCTGAACGCGGCATCGTATATAACGATCCGGCCCTCGGTATCGACTGGAAGCTGGATCCGGCTATCATCGAGCAGTCGGCCAAGGACGCCGTCTATCCTGTATTGAGCGAGGCCGAGGTGTTCGAAACCGGGGCGGGCCTCTATGACTGACGCCGCCAGGACCGTTTTCGTTACCGGGGCGGGCGGTCAACTCGGTTCGGAAATCCGGGCCGTCGCGGAACGCTATCCTTACCGCTTTGTATTTTTCAATCACGGCGAGCTGGATATCGGCGACGCGGCGGATGTGCGCGCCAAGATCGCGCCCAAGGCGGAAGATATCATTATCAATGCGGCGGCCTATACCGCGGTGGACCGGGCGGAAGAGGAGACCGAGGCGGCGGACCGGGCCAACCACCTGGGCCCGAAAAATCTGGCCGAACTGGCGCGGGACAGCGGTTGTCTGCTGATCCATATCTCCACCGACTATGTGTTCAACGGCGAACTGGCGCGTCCCTATCGTGAGGATGACCAGGTGGACCCCGTGAGCGTCTACGGCGCGACCAAGCTGAAAGGGGAGCAGGCGATCCTGGAATCGGGCGCCCGGGCCTTGATCGTGCGCACCTCCTGGGTCTTTTCCAGCTTCGGCAGCAACTTCGTCAAGACCATGCTCAAGCTGGGGCGGGAACGCGACAAGCTCTCGATCATCTTCGAGCAGAGCGGCACCCCTACCTATGCGCGGGACCTCGCCACCACCATTCTGGATATGGCGGGCGCGATCCCGGACGGCCTGGAGCTCCCCCAGATCTACCACTACTCCAATGAAGGGGTGATCAGCTGGTATGACTTTACCAAGGCGATCCTGGAACTGGCCGGAGTCGCCTGTGAGGTTGCGCCCATTGAGATCAAGGATTACCCGCTCCCGGCGCGGCGGCCGGTTAACAGCGTGCTGAACAAGGGCAAGATAAAAAAAGATTTCGGTATCACCATTCCCTACTGGCGCGACTCCCTGCGTGATTGTCTGGCGATCCTACTAGGGCCTGTTAACACGAATCCGATAGGTCCTGTTGCGTCTGAAAAAGCGTCAATCAAGGCGCGAGGAGAGAAGTTTGGTTGTTCCAAATGAACGACGAGCAACACCGAGTGGCGCTTTTTCAGGCGCAACCCGAAGGGCTGGGGCTGTTTTTCCGCCCAGCGGCGTTATCATTCGCTCATGTAGAGTGACTACAC
>JBNKPL010000049.1:0-16182 GCA_050295355.1 Sedimenticolaceae bacterium | reverse complement strand
CTACTACACATCTGAGCATGTGCATGATTCCGATCGGTTCAATAAGGAGTTTTACTCCTGGCACGCAGGCTGTTCCCTGGACTCCCCATTTTGTGAGCCAGGCGAATTTACAGAGTCCGAGCAAAAGCAACACTTGGAGGAGGACATCCTATCTGACTCATACAGTCACTACGTTATGACACCTCACGGAAAGCTTGATGACCTTGTTGACCATCTAAACAGCGTTCTGGAAGAACTCAAACATAACGACAACGTATGATGGAGGTGTAGCTTGGCTGGTCAAATGGTCCCGCGTTTTCTGCGGGACCATTAACTCCTACTACGCAGCCTTACGAAGTTTCTTGTTTCGTCGGTTATGTTTTTTCAGCGCGACAAGTATTGCTATCTCCCGCCTGATCATGTCCAGCTCGTGTTCGTAGGCATCAGCGATCACAACAAGTTCGTCCTCAGCATAGCGCCCAAATTTCATTCTGCGGTCAGATTTTCGAGGTACCCTACGAGGACGTGCGATCCATTTACCATCTGAATCCTCAGTCCACTCATGGACGTAAAACCAATCAATTGCAAAGGCTCGTTTTGTTTTCCTAATTGTTGGATAAATCATGGGCGTACTCTCGTATTCGTCCATCGCATTGGATGCTCCGAAAGTATTCTCTCGATACCGGGCGACTAGCGCCTCGGCACGCACATATAGCTCATTCATTCGCCGTTCTGCCGCCACCCTAAGATCTGTAGTGCTCGTCATTTTTCACTCCGTATTCACGTAAAATTAGTCATATTGCTGAGCCTCGATGGGCCTGCAGCATCAATTTTCCGCTCATTTCCTTGCGGTTAACCTGCAAATAAAGGCTGATTTAGCGGTTTTTCGCCAAGATTGATCAGTTTTTCGTGGGAAGAGCTGTGCTATCTCTGAAACAACAGCTCTCAGAGCATTAACTCCCTAATCCGCTCCGGATAATTTCCCGCCAACTCAATTCCAAGAGGCGCTGAAGCATTTCCAATGACAAGTTGGCGTATTCAAGAAGCCAAACCCCCGGAAAAACACCTATAGACCGGTTATTCAAGGATTAATGCGCTGCTGAGCCTGCGAAAATTTAATCCATAGCAACCCAGTCATGGTTTAACGAGGAAATGAAAATCCAGCCGCGCTTCATCCGCAATCGAGACGCCCCCGCTTACCTCGGCATGGATCCCAACCGTTTCAGAAAAGAGGTACGCCCCTATCTCATTGAAATTCCAATTGGAACCCAAGGTGTCGCTTTCGACAGGGTTGATTTAGACGAATGGGCGGAGCAGTATAAAGAACGCTGTGGGCGTCCTGCCAGACGTGGAGGTAATACAATATGGCAAGACGACCAATGCCAGGGCTCCTCAAAAGGGGGCCGATCTGGCACATCGACAAGTGCACCCCTTACCACCCGAAAGGGAGGATTCGGGGCAGCACTGGAACAAGTGATCTCGAAGAAGCAGAGAGGTTTTTAATCCACAAACTGGAAGAACTGAGAAAATCCGCGGTATACGGCGTCCGCCCAACTCGAACATTCGAGGAAGCGGCTACCAAATACCTGCTGGAGAACACTCACAAAGCCAGCATCCTGGACAATGGGTGGCATCTGAAGCAAATGATGCCATTCATCGGAAACCTCCCGCTTCAAGAGGTTCACGACGAAACTCTGGCTCCATTCGTGGAGCACAGAAAGAGGAGTGGGATACGCCCGAAGTCGATCAACAACGCCCTGGGGGTGGTTCGGAGGATTCTGAACCTGGCTGCGCGATCATGGCGTGAAAATGGGCTGACGTGGCTGGAAACGCCGCCCATGATCACGATGCTACCGCTGAAAGGTGCTCAAGCCGAACCCTACCCATTGGACTGGGAAGAGCAGCGAAAATTGTTTCAGGCTCTTCCAAGCCACCTGGCGGAAATGGCCCTGTACAAGGTCAACACAGGATGCCGGGAGCAGGAGGTCTGTCACCTCTCCTGGGAGTGGGAACAAGAGATCCCCGAGATCGAAAGTTCCGTTTTTCTCGTTCCGGCATGGGTGAATGATGGCGAAGGGCTGGTAAAAAACCGGGAAGACAGATTGATCGTCCTGAACGAAATTGCCAAATCGGTTATTGAGCGGCGGCGTTCCCTCCGCCCTCAAGAGCACCTAGAGCAGTGTTTGACGCTTGATGGTAGGCGATGTAACTGTGCCCGGGGAGTGGTGTTCACCTACAAGGGTTACCAGGTAGGCAAAATGCACAACTCTGGATGGAAGACCGCGTGGCGGACTGTTGGACTCCCTACAGGAAAGAATATCCTGAAAGGCGTTCACAACCTCAAGCATACTTTCGGGAGGCGTCTACGGGCTGCAGGCGTTCCTCTGGAAACAAGGAAGGTACTGCTCGGCCACCGGAATGGTGATATCACCAGTCATTACTCTGCGGCAGAGGTGATGGAATTGGTGAACGCAGCTCAGTCAGTGTGTGGAACGAATCCCCACAATTTCCCCACACTGACGTTTATAAAGAAGAAAGCCAGCTAGCGTAAAAACACTTAACCGGCTGAATTCTTTGTAGTTTTATGGCGCGCCCGGAAGGATTCGAACCTCCGACCACCTGGTTCGTAGCCAGGTACTCTATCCAACTGAGCTACGGGCGCGAAATGGGAAGGCGAATTCTGAAGATTTCTCGCCTTTTTGTCAATAAAACCCCGCAGTTAATAACAGGATAAGGGGCATTTTGGGTTCTATTCCCCTCTCACCCTGGCCATCTCCCCCCCCAAGGAGGTAAAGAGATGGAGAGGGATTACCGGGCCTTCGGCCCTCTCGCCGCTGACGAGAGAGGGATTGATTCGCGCCATCCCTGGCGCTCACCCCTTCGGGGCCGCTGCGCGGTCAAAAATGCCTCCTGCATTTTTTATCGAACGAAGGGCTCTCATCGAACCTTTCTTCTCCCAATAAAGCAAAAGGCCCCGCATGGGGCCTTTTGCTTTATATGGCGGAGAGAGAGGGATTCGAACCCTCGATGGAGCTATTAACCCCATACTCCCTTAGCAGGGGAGCGCCTTCAGCCGCTCGGCCATCTCTCCAAATTCTGTTTCTTGCTTGCTCCATGTGAATGGGCCTACGGCCCATGCAGGGGAGCGCCTTACAAAAAAAAGCAGTGGCCCACAATCGGACCACCACTCTTTTTACCCGACTGTCTGTTACTCGCCGGATCCCTGATGGGCAGCCTGCTCCGCCTTGATGCGTTCGTAAATCTCTTCACGATGCACCGTTACGTCACGCGGGGCGTTTACACCGATACGCACCTGGTTACCTTTTACACCAAGCACCGTCACGGTTACTTCGTCGCCAATCATCAGGGTTTCGCCTACACGGCGTGTCAGTATCAACATCTTCCTATCTCCCTGTTATCGATTCCTGATCGCGGTGCAATGATGAAAACCATGCGTTCTTGCGGGTTTTTTCGTCATTAAACCACGGCCAACCAAGCTCTTTCGCCACCAGGAATAGTATGGCAAAGAGACCGCCAGATTGTACCAGTAACATGGCCGTCACAAAAGAGAGCCATCCGGCTGCCGCCGGCCCATACAAAAAGCGGCCTGAAATCAGGCGTTGGGTTCCCCTGCCAGTTCAAAGGCTTCGTGCAGGGTCCGCACTCCAAGCTCCAGGTACTTCTCATCCACCACCACGGAAATCTTGATCTCGGAGGTGGAGATCATCTGGATGTTGATCCCCTCTTTGGCCAGGGCGCCGAACATGGCGCTGGCGATGCCCGCATGGGAACGCATGCCCACGCCCACCAGGGAGATCTTGACGATTTTTTCGTCCCCCCGCACTTCCCGGGCGCCCATGGCGTCGGAGGTGCTGCGTAATATTTCCATGGCCTTGGGGTAATCATTGCGGTGAACGGTGAAGGTAAAGTCGGTGGTTTCGTCCTCGGCCACGTTCTGAACGATCATGTCCACTTCGATATTGGCGTCCGCTATGGGGCCAAGAATCTCATGGGCAACCCCGGGGCGGTCGGGTACCCCGAGAATGGTCAGTTTGGCCTCATCGCGGTTGAACGCGATCCCGGAAATTTTCGCCTCTTCCATACCCTCGTCCTCAAAGGTGATTAGGGTGCCCTCGCCTTCCTCGAAACTCGAGAGAACGCGCAGGGGTACATTGTATTTGCCGGCAAACTCCACCGCCCGGATCTGCAGCACTTTCGATCCCAGGCTCGCCATCTCCAGCATCTCCTCGAAGGTGATGCGTGCCAGGCGGCGGGCCTTCGGCTCCACTCTGGGATCGGTGGTGTAGACGCCGTCCACGTCGGTGAAGATCTGGCACTCGTCGGCCTTGAGGGCCGCCGCCATGGCCACCGCCGTGGTGTCGGAGCCGCCGCGGCCCAGGGTGGTGATATTGCCGTGTTCATCCACGCCCTGAAATCCCGCCACGATGACCACCCGCCCAGACTCCAGGTCGGCGCGCACGGGAGCATCATCGATATCAAGGATTCGTGCTTTGCTGTGGGCGCTGTCGGTAAGGATGCGAACCTGTCCACCCGTGTAGGAACGGGCGGGACAGCCGATCTTCTGCAGCGCGATGCTGAGCAGGGCGATGGTGACCTGCTCTCCCGTGGAGACCAGTACATCCATCTCCCGCGGATCGGGCCGCTCCTGGATCTCCTTGGCCAGCGCGATCAATCGGTTGGTCTCACCCGACATGGCGGAGACCACCACTACCACACTGTCGCCATGCTGACGGGCGGCAGCCACCTTTTTGGCTACGGCCTCAATCCGCTCGATCGAGCCGACGGAGGTACCACCATATTTTTGGACGATAAGCGCCATGATCTGCAGGATTCGGTTCGTTGTGTTACGGACCCCGGAGCGGGGGATGCGTTAAGGGGCGGTAATCTACCACCAATCCGGACAAAGGTTAAGAAGCCGTTGCGTTTTTGCTATGCACCAAGCCGTTCGCGCACCCAAGATTCCACCGAGGAGAGGGCACCATCCAGCGCCTGCGGTTGATTGCCTCCCGCTTGCGCCATATCCGGTCGGCCACCACCCTTGCCGCCCACCTGCTCCGCCACCATCTTCACCAGATCCCCGGCCTTTACCGACCCGGTCTGATCTGAAGTGACCCCGGCCACCAGGCTGACCTTGTCACCGCTGACCGTAGCCAGCACGATCACCGCCGAACCCAGTTTGTTCTTCAGTTGGTCCATGGTGTCGCGCAGGGATTTCGGGTCCGCGCCATCCAGTTTGGCGGCCAGCACCTTGACGCCTCCCACCTCGACGGCGCTGGAGGCCAGGTCGCTGCCCGCCGCGCTGGCCAGTTTCCCCTTGAGCTGCTCCAGTTCCTTTTCCAGGCGCCGGTTGTTCTCCAGCAGCAGGGCCACCTTGTCATTCAGCTCTTCACGGCTGGAGCGAACCAGATCGGCCAGCGCCTGCAACCGCTGCTCTTCCGCGGCCACCCACTCCACGGCGCGCTCACCCGTGACCGCCTCGATGCGGCGTACGCCCGAGGCGATGCCGCCTTCGGCAATAATCTTGAACAGGCCGATGTCACCCGCCGCCTTGGCATGGGTGCCGCCGCACAGTTCGGTGGAAAATTCACCGATGCGCAGAACACGCACCTGATCGCCGTATTTTTCGCCGAACAGCGCCATGGCTCCAGCCGACCGGGCATCATCCAGGGACATGATCCGTGTCTCCACCATGTCGTTCTCACGAATCTGGCGGTTGACGATCTGCTCGATGGCGCGTAGCTGTTCGCTACTGACCGGCTCGAAGTGAGAGAAGTCGAAACGCAGCCGTTCCGAATCCACCAGCGAACCCTTCTGTTCCACATGCTCGCCCAACACCTGGCGCAGGGCCGCGTGCAGCAGATGGGTGGCGGAGTGGTTGAGCACCGTCCGCCCCCGCTTCTCCATGTCCACCCTGGCGCGCACGGTATCGCCCACATGCAACACCTCGCCGTGGAAGTGGCCGATGTGCACGAACAGGTCGCCGCCCTGCTTGCGGGTGTCGGTAACCTCGAAATAGTCATCACCCAGCTTGAGCCGACCGGTGTCGCCCACCTGCCCGCCCGATTCGGCATAGAAGGGGGTGCGATCGAGGATGACCATCCCCGCTTCCTTATCGCCCAGGGTGTCCACCGTCTTGCCGTCCTGAATCAGGGCGATCACCGTGGCCTCGTCCTCAAGACGCTCATAGCCAGTGAAGTCGGTCTCCCCTTCCAGGGAGAGGGTGACCCCCTCCACCGCGCCGAAATGGCTCGCCGCCCGTGCCCGCTCCCGCTGGGCCTCCATCTCTCTCTCGAATCCCTCCATGTCGAGGGAGAGATTCCGCTCCCGCGCGATATCGGCGGTGAGGTCGGTGGGAAAACCGTAGGTATCGTAAAGCTTGAAAACGGTCTCGCCCGGGATCTGGTCGCCCTCCAGCGTCCCGATGGCCTGCTCCAGGATCTTCATCCCCTGCTCCAGGGTCTCGGCGAAGCGCTCCTCTTCCAGCTTCAGCACCCGCTCCACCTGCTCCAGGGCAGCGCGCAGTTCCGGATAGGCCTCGCCCATCTCCCGGTTCAGCGGTTCGGCCAGGCGGTAAAAGAAGGGTTCCGTCACCCCCAGCATGTAGCCGTGGCGGATGGCGCGGCGGATGATGCGGCGCAGCACGTAGCCGCGCCCCTCGTTGGAGGGCAGTACCCCGTCCACGATAAGAAAGGCGCAGGAACGGATATGGTCGGCGATGACGCGGAGGGATTTCTCCTCCAGGTCGGTGCAGCCGGTGATTTCAGCGGTGGCCTTAATGAGATTGGCGAACAGGTCGATCTCGTAGTTGCTGTGCACGCCCTGCATCACCGCCGCCAGGCGCTCCAGTCCCATCCCCGTGTCCACCGATGGGCGCGGCAGCGGGGTCAGGTTGCCCTCCGCGTCGCGGTTGTACTGCATGAACACCAGATTCCAGATTTCGATGTAGCGGTCGCCGTCCTCTTCCGGGGAACCCGGAGGACCGCCCCAGATATCGGGACCGTGGTCGTAGAAGATCTCGGAGCAGGGCCCGCAGGGCCCGGTGTCGCCCATGGACCAGAAGTTGTCCTTCTCACCGCAACGGGAGAAGCGGCCGGGATCGGCGCCGATCTCCTTGAGCCAGATATCGGCCGCCTCGTCGTCGTCCTGGTAGACGGTGACCCACAGTTTCTCCTTCGGGATCTGCAGGGTCTCGGTCAGGAACTCCCAGGCGTACTGGATCGCCTCGCGCTTGAAATAGTCGCCGAAGCTGAAGTTGCCCAGCATCTCAAAAAAGGTGTGGTGGCGGGCGGTGTAGCCCACGTTCTCCAGGTCGTTGTGCTTGCCGCCGGCGCGGACACAGCGCTGGGAACTCACCGCGCGCAGAGTGCCGCGCTTCTCCCGCCCCAGGAAGACATCCTTGAACTGCACCATGCCGGCGTTGGTGAACAGCAGAGTGGGGTCGTTGTGGGGCACCAGCGAGCTGCTGGCGACCTCCTCGTGCCCTCGTTCGGCAAAATAGTTGAGAAAGGCCTTGCGAAGTTCTGCGCTAGTCATCATACGGGTCGGACGTGGATCTACCTGGAAAAAAGGGGAATGGTATGCAGATTGGCCCCTTTTGTCACTGCCCCTTTGTCCCGATGGCGCCCATATCGGCCTCCAGCTGCCGATAGATCTCGCCCAGGGCGGCGCCGAAGGCCTCCACCGCATCGTTGACGCTGTCATCCGCCACCGCCGCTTCCGCGCTGTAATCCTTGGTCAGCAGGTAGCTGTCTTCGCCGCGCTTCTGCAGCCGGAACTCCAGCTCCACCACCGCCTTGGAACCGAAGCCGCTCATCACGCGCTCGAAACGGCGCAGCTTGCCGTACAGCATGTAGTTCCAGTCCACCACCCCTTTATCGATCAGCGTGCTGGAGGCCACGCCCGCGTTGCGCATGTACACCGCCAGGTGATCCTGGATCAGGCGCGGCGGCGAATCGGCCCAGGTGTGATAGTGGTAACGCTGCAGCTTGGCTGGCTGGCTGGCGTTGCTGTAGAGGATCGCCCGTTCGCCGTAAACACCCCCATGCTCAATGCCGCCGATCACCAGCGTACCGTCCAGTGCGGAGGATGCCTGTTCAGTTACCGCCGCCGCGGGCAGGCGATAGTACTGATCCTCGGGGGCCGGATCGACCGAACCGCAGGCCACCAGGCCCAGACTCAGCAACAGCGGGAGGATGGATCGTTTCATCAGCTACTCCGATTACCTTTTCTATTCAGTTTGTTCCGCGCGCCTAGGGAGCCGCTTCCCGCGGTGTAGTGCCCCGCACCAGCAGCCCCGGATTCTCCCGGATCTGGCGGCTGAACTCGGCCATATTGCGGCTGGTCACGTCCAGGTTGTGGGTGATGCCGCCGATGCGTTGGGAGATGATCTCAATGGCGGCGCGCAGATTTTTAAGCGTATTACGGATCTCGGGCTTGCTGTCGCCGACGATGGCGTTGGAGTCATCCAGCAGCAGATCCAGTTTATCCTTGCTGGTCTGCAACTGCGCGGACAGACTCTGGAAGTTGGCCGCCCCCTGCTCCATGGATTGCAAAAAGTTACTGATACTGTCGCGGTTGGCCTCACCCACAATCTTACGCATATCCTTTGCGCCCTCCTCCAGCACCCCGGTGACCTTGGTGATCTCGGTGACGATCTCGGCCACCCCTTCATCCAGCTTCACGGAGCCGCTCTTCACGCTGCTCAGGATCACCGGCATCTCTTCTTCCACCGTGGCCATAGTGTTGTCAACACGCTTCAGAATACTGGCGATATCGTCCTTGTACTGGTCGATATCCTGGCCGATGGTCTCCAGGGCGGCGAAGATACTCACCGCCTCCTGCCCCTCAATGGTGTCGCCGGGCTTGAACATCTCCCTGGCCGTTCCCTGCTTGATATCCACCGAGATGGTGGCGAGCAGACCGGAAGAGACCAGGTGCGCCGTGCTGTCCACCGGGATGGGCCAGATTTTATCGCCCTGGCGTTCAATCTCCAGGGTGGCCTTGTAGTGGATCAGGCCGTCCTTGGGTTCGGCCTCAATGGCGGACACCCGTCCAATCTTGTAGCCCTGAAAGGTGACCGGCGCGCCACGGGAGAGCCCGGTCACTTCAGCGTAATAGACGGTGTACTTGTCGCCCGAGACATAGCCGGTGATCTGCACCAGCATGACCATCAGGGCAATCAGCATCGCCAGGGTAAAACCGCCGACGGTAATGTAAGAGACGTGTTGATGTTTCATTGTTTTCTTTAACCGTAGGAACGTTATTCCTCTCTACCCGTCAAACGGCGGAGGTATTGATCCGCATCCAACTGCTCTTCCTCGGGAACCCGATTCAACAGACTCTTTATACGTGGATTGTCGGAATTTCGCACCTCCTCCACCGTCCCGGTCATGAGCAACCGGCCGCGGTCGAGAAAGGTGATCCGGTCCGCGATCTTGAACGCGGAGTCCAGTTCATGGGTCACCACCATGATGGTCATGCCCATGGCCTTCTTCAGTTTCAGGATCAGCTCATCCAGCTCGGCGGAGACCACCGGATCCAGGCCGGCGGAAGGCTCATCGAAAAACAGCAGTTTGGGGTCCATAACGATGGCCCGCGCCACCGCCGCCCGTTTAATCATGCCGCCCGAGAGCTGGGCCGGCATGAGATTCTCGAAACCGGCCAGGTTCACCACCTCCAGTTTCATGCGCGCCATAATCCCCATGGTCTGTTCGTCCAGCTCCGCGTGTTCGCGCAGGGGCAGCATCACGTTCTCCCCCACGGTCATGGAGTTGAACAGGGCGCCGCCTTGAAAGGCCACCCCCATCTCACGGCGCAGGCGGTACATCTCCGTCCCGGAGAGGGTGGTAATGTCCTTGCCCAGCAGCTTTACGGAGCCGCCGAAGGGCTTCTCCAGACCCAGCAACTGGCGCAGGAAAGTGGACTTGCCCGAACCGGAGCCGCCCATGATCACCATGATCTCGCCCCGCTCCACGGTGAGATTCACCTCCTGCAGGATATCCACCGTGCCGTAACGCACGTGCAGGTCCGTGATCTCAACTGCAGGTGGGGCGGCATTTTCCATGGTCATTGGTTCATAAAATAGGTAAACAGCATATCGGTGACCAGGATGGCGGCGATGGCCATCACCACCGAACGGGTGGTGGCCCGGCCCACGCCCTCAGCACCGCCGCTAACTGAAAATCCGTTGGCCGCCCCGATCAGCGAGATCAGAACGGCGAAAATCACGCTCTTGGCCAGGCCCTGCAGCACATCCTCCACATCCAGGATATCCAGGGTGCGCTCCCAATAGACGTCCATGCCGATCCCCAGTTCGGCAGCGCTGTAAAGACCGCCGCCCAGCAACCCCACCAGATCGGCATAAAAGGTCACTGCAGGCACCATCACCAGCATAGCCAACAGGGCCGGCGCCAGCAGGTAACGTACAGGATTGATACCCATCACCCGCAGGGCATCCAGCTCCTGAGAGATCACCATGGTCCCGATGCGCGCCGAGAAGGCGGAGCCGGACCGGCCGGCCACCAGGATGGCCACGATCAGGGGCGCGAACTCCCGGGTCACGGAGAGGGCGATGCCGAGCACCACCTGATTCTGGGCGCCGAAGGTCTCCAGGGTATGGATGCCCTGGATCGCCAGCATAATGCCGACGCTGAAGGAAAGGACGGTGATGATGGGAATCGCCTGGATCCCCACGGAGAGCATCTCCTTCACCACATGGTTAAACCGCACCGGCTGGCCGAGACGCTTGCCCCACACCAGCCAGTAGACGCTCTCTCCAAACAGGGCGGAGTGATAACCGAGTTCCTCTACCCCGCGGACGGTGCGTCGCCCCAGGCCTTCCAGGAACCCGAGAAAACCTCCGTTTTCAGCCATTTGCAGCGGCGTCCGCCACGGTCTCGTAGATCGGGAATACCTTGTCGAGGTGGGCCAGCTGCAGCACCATGATCGCGGAAGGGCTGACCCCTACCAGTCCGAAGCGGCGGCTCTTGTCCTTGGCGTTCTGATAGCCTTCCACCAGACTGGCGACGCCGGAACTGTCGATATAGTCCACGGCGGAGAGATCCACCAGCACATCGCCCTGCTCCAGGCTTTTGAGGATGGCCTCGCGCGCCGTGGGCGAGCTTGCCAGATCCACATCGCCGCCCAGAGATACCACCACAAAGCCTTCTTGGTTGTTGGTTTCACACTTCATGGTTCATTCGTCCTCAGGATTATTGAATTCTTTTCCGCATTTCCAGAAGATTTCCGCTACCCATAGGCGGCGGAAGAAACTCCACGCTGTCCATCAACTCTTTCATGAAGTAGGTCCCCAACCCCCCCGGGCGCACCTCTTCCAGATCGCGGTGTTTTATCTTTTCCGGATCCACGGACGGTGCATTGTCCTTGAGGCGGAATATCAGTTCGTCGTCCTGCTCCCGAACCTCCAAAGTGATTCTACCCTCTGGCTCCCCGCCGTCAAAGCCATGCACCACTACGTTCATAATGGCCTCACCCACCACCAGAATCAGCTGTTCCACCAGCGTTTTCTCGATCTCCCGTTCGATCAGGAGTCCCCGCACATGGTCGCGCAGCTCCTTCAGGTGTTCCGGCAGGGCCGGCACCACCATCCGTCCCAGTACGCCGGAGGCCCCGCCGTCGATCACCATCAGGGTCACGTCATCCCGCAGCGGCGTATCGGGACTCACCAGCGGATTGACCATGGACTGGATGCGGTCCAGGGGCGAAAGCCAGCGGTGTTTTTCGATGGCCTCTTTCACGCCCGCCACCTCCATGGGATTGCCGTCTTCCCCAAAACCCTCGGTCAATCCGTCGGTATAGATATAGAGGGCGCCGCCCTGCAGGGGGATCTCCACCTCCTCGAAACGGAGGTCCGGCAGAATACCCAGCGGAGGTCCGTCCGCGGGAAAGTTTGCATACTCGCCATCCGCACTGCGATACAAAGGCGGCTCATGGCCGGCATTGGCCAGCCGCACGGTTTCCGTTTCCGGATCGTAGACCCCCGCCACCAGGGTGACGAACATGCCACGGCTGGAGGTCTCGGCGATCTCATCGTTCAGTCGCGGCAGCAGCTTGGCCGGGCTCTGCTCCAGTTTGGCCAGCGCCCGGATCAGGCTCACGGTCTTGGCCATAAACAGCGCCGCATGCATCCCCTTGCCGGAGACATCGCCCAGGGCGAAAAAGGTTTTGCCATCGGGCAGTGGGAAGAACAGATAAAGGTCCCCAGAGACGCCGCGAGCCGGGATATTGAGGCCATGTACCGGGGCATCGGGCTGCGTCTCCTCGGGCAGCAGGGAACGCTGGATCTCGCGGGCCAGTTCCATCTCCTTGCGCACCTTCTCCTGCTCCACCAGATCCGCGGCCATCCTCGCGTTCTGCAGCGCAAGGGATGCGGCGGAAGCCAGTGCGATAAGGAAGTTGCGGTCGCGCTCGCTGAACAGGGCGTCGCCACCCTGCTTGTTGATCAGTTCCAGGGCGCCCAGGCGCCGGTCCCGAACCGCCAGCGGGGCGCAGAGGATGGAGCGGGTAACAAAGCCGGTATCGGAGTCCACCTCCACATTGAAGCTGTCACTCTGGGAAACGTCGCGGATGATCAACGCCCGGTTCTGTTGCACCGCCTCACCGATGATCCCCTTATCCGACGGCAGCCGCAGTCCAGTGATATCCACCGGTCCCGCCGATGCCCGGCACTCCAGGTTCTCGCCGTCATCGTCCAGCAGAAACACCGAACCCGCCTCGGCGTCCAGATAGCGCATGGACTCCTGCAGCGCGGTGCGCAGGGTTTCGTTGATATCCAGGGAAGAGGCGAAACCGTGGGTCATGCTCGCTATGGCTTCCAGCGGGGCATGCCCCAAATCCCCCAGTTTTTCCGCAAGCAGTTGTTTTTCTTTAGTATCCATTGGAAATCAGGCTGCCGCGTTAACCGCGGCAGCCCCTTGAAGATATATCGCGTTATTTAGCGAGAATGGAGAGCCTACCACAACCCCCGGCGGCTATCGACTTGTCCCACATCCAGTCATAGCAAACGGATATATTGCCGTGGAATCACTAGGGCCCCTTTATCGGCGGCCCCATGATAAATGCTTCCGTCCCTCCACCAGTCCCTTGGGGCTCCGGCATATCGATATCTCTGGGCGCCTGGAATACCGGCTCCCCGCCCTTGAGATCGTCCCACTTAAATACATCTTCGCCGTCATTGCCGCTGCCCTTACCCTCAAAGACGACCCCGCCCGGGTCCTGGCTCAGCAGTTTCAGCACTTTTCCATCCGGCGTTACAAAGAAAAATCCACTTTTGTTTACCAATCCGCCGTCGTCGCCAACCACAACGAAGATTGCGCCTTCAAGCACACCGCCATAGAGGCCGTCGTCCACTCCGCTGCACTGACCGTCCACGCAATACATCAACCCATACACGGTTCCACGGATCCCGATAGAGGCCACCGGGGTCTTCATCTGGTAATTTTCCTTATCCTTCTTGCCGATAGCCCCTGAAATGGTACGCAGACCGCCCTTGAGCAGGTTGAACACCAGCTTCCCGTTGCTACCTTCTTGCTCGTGATACTCGTACTCTTCTACCAGAAACTCACTGTCCGGACGCAGGGCAACCAGGGTGCCGTCGGTAAAGCGCAACTGCACGAAACCGTTCTTGCCCACCAGGATGGTATCGCCCACAAAGAGTGGCGACTGGCGCTGCAATCGCCTCTCATCACCGTCCGGCTCACGGGCCAGAAGGGTTCCGCTGCCGGCCACCACTTTACCGATAATGGTTTCCTGCTTCGGCTGATCCTCTGCACTGTGCAGCGAGAAAGAGACCGTCAGAAGCAACAGGATCAAAATAGGCGCGAACTGTTGATAGAAACGTTTCATGATTAAATTACTCCTCATGGAAACCCGGGCCTGCAATGACAATCAGGCACCAAAAATCATCTCGTTAATATTGGATCGGTTCTCAGCTCAATCGTCGGCGTTGTCTGGAGAATCGGCGATGTCTTCAGATCGATGGTTGGCGACAAAACCGGCAGGGTATTCACTGGCAGCAAGGTATCCGTACGGATCGGCTCAAGCGTTTTTTCAGTCGGTAAACGGGTAAAGCTGGGATTGGTTTTCAGGGTACCCACAAATTTGTCTTTCACTTCCCGGTCGCCAGCAAGCTTCCTCAGAGGCCGAATCGCAGCCCCATCTTTCACGCCCTTACCCTCTTTGTCGCCTTCGTCGCCATCCTCTTGGGGCTGAATAGCCGCCGGAGCAATACCCTCACCCACAAAAACAAAATCCGGCGCCCGTTCCAACCGCTGCAACTCTTTCCCGAATGGGTTCACAAAAAAGAAGCCCTCTTTCCCAAACAGACCATTTCCACCACCCTTGGCGTCCACGAAGATTTCTCCCTCCAGCACACCGCCATACAGCCCATCCTGTGTATCGCCACCACAACTCTGCTGACATATGCGCAGTCCATAATGGGTGCCGCGAATCCCGATAGTGGCCACCGGCGTCTTCATCCGGTAGTTCTCCTCGTTCTTCTTGCCGATAGTTCCTGAGATGGTCCGCAGTCCGCCTTTCAACAGATTGAACACCAGCTTTCCGCTCCCGTCTTCCTTCCCGTGATACACGTACTCTTCGACCGCAAACTCACTATTCGGTTGCAGGGCGATCAGCGTGTTGTCCACAAAACGGATCTGTACAAAGCCATTCTCACCCACCACGATGGTGTCTCCGGCATAGACGGGAGAACGGCGTTCCAGCCGCCTTTCCGAATCATCCTGGGCGCGCGCAAGGAGGGTACCGCTGCCGGCAATAATCTTACCGATCACAATTTTCTCTGCCGGTTGATCCTCTGAACTGTACAGCGCGGCTGGAAATGCAAACAGCATCAGAACAAGCATAAGAATGCTCTGGCGACGCAGAATAATCATGCTAGCTATTCCTCTTCCCGTAACAAGATCCGCCTTACAGGCGGTTTTTTTCGTACTTCTTTGGGTGGAAAATTAGCACGGCCTGCCAGGCGCATATGTGAACCAAGGCGCAAACAGCCTATTGGCGGCCCGAATCGGCCCCTATTTTGTGTCAAAAGTGATAACTGCGTCCCAATCCGGACCCGGCGGCGATTGCCGGAACTGTTCGATCTGCCGCAGATAGAGTTGGTATAAAAGGCGCTCCGGATCCGCCTGTCGCAGCTGTAGAAACAGCTCCTCCGCTTGGTCCCACTGCTGGCGCCGGAAGGATTCCAGCGCCGAATGGTAGCGATCGAGCGCTTGGCGCTCCTCCTCTGATAGCTGGTTTTCAAGGGCCAGCGGCTCGAAGATCGCCACCGCCTGATCCTTGCCTTTCACCTTCACCCAGCCAATTTCACGAAAGGCCACATCATCCACCGCGGCGCGGGTGAATTCGCTGACCAGAATCTCAACGCCGTACTGCTTGGTCAAACCCTCCAACCGGGCGCCGAGATTGACCGCGTCGCCCAACACCGTATAGGCCATGCGGAACTCGGAACCCATGTTGCCCACATTCATCACCCCGGTATTGATCCCGACCCCGATACGCAACTCCGGCCAGCCGTGGGCACGAAACTCCTCTCTCACCTGGCGCATCTGGCTGCACATCTCCAGCGCGGCAAGGACGGCATTGCGCGGGTGTTCCGGATCACGCAAAGGCGCCCCCCAGAACGCCATCACCGCGTCCCCGATGTATTTGTCGATGGTCCCGTGCTGATGATGGATGATGCCGGTAACCCGGGTCAGATAGGCGTTCATCATGTGGGTCAGCTCGTCCGGCGACAGGCCTTCCGAAATGGAGGTAAAATTCCGCACATCGGAGAACAGCACCGTCATCTCGCGGCTCTCACCCCCGATGCCGTAGTCCTCCTCCATGCCGCTCATCTCTTCCACGATCTCCCGCGGAATATACTGCCCGAACAGATGACCCAGACGCTGCTTGCTGCGGGATTCGATAAAATAGCCGTAGGCGTTCTGAAACAGGAACAGCGTCACCACCAGAACCAGCTGGGAGGCCAGCGGCAACACCACCTGCTCCTGGGTCCAGAAATACATATTGCTGCCCACCGCCGCCGTCAGCGCAAGGAGTGTAATCAGCACACCAGTGAGGGAAGAGACCCGCGGCAGCAGCAGGTTGATCAGCAACCCCAGCATCAGCAGGGCGGAAAATTCGTAACCGATGGTGGAATAGGGG
>JBNKPL010000048.1:0-17704 GCA_050295355.1 Sedimenticolaceae bacterium | reverse complement strand
AAATCACAGTTCTCTTCGCCCATGTGGGAACTACGAATCAGATCACTGGCGCGCTGCGGATCGATGCGGTAGGGGATGGAGCGCAGAAGATAGAAGGGCTCGGTGCTGCCTTCATACTGCTTATCGGGGATGGTTTTTGTATAGAACTTGGTCAGCAGATCGCGATTCTGCCAGCGGTGTTTCTCCAGCGCCGCCTCAAAGACCCGCGCCTCAATGCGCTTCGGCAGGATCCGGCGCAGGTTCATGATGTGGACATTTACCCGGTCGTGCTTGTGGACCAGCTTCTGGGATACACGCTTGTCTTTCATCAAGCCCCCTTATTGTTATTAGTGAATCAGGATGTTACGCTCATGACCCGTACAACTGGATCAGGGAGCCGACCCGAATATACGAATTAAAAGAATATCACAACTGATACCAGATGAAAGGGGAAACCATGAACCTCAACCTGTCGAACAGCGGCATAACGTCAGCATTGACAGGGCTCCTCTTTCTTCACTCGGCTGTCGCCGTCGCAGAAGAGATCGACGCTTACCAGTTGGACACCATCTTTGTCACCGCCACCCGGATGGGCGAAACCAACCTTCAAACCACCCCCATCGCCATCACCACTTTCGACAGCGAGACCCTGGATGTCCAGGGACTTTCCAACACCAAAGACATAGGACAACGAACTCCCGGGCTCTCCATTGCCAATCACGGGACACGTGGACAGGTCTATATCCGTGGTGTCGGCACCAACAACGTATTCGCCGGCTCCGATCCCAGTTCTACCATCCATCTGGACGGAGTCTACCTGGCGCGCCCCAACAGCGTATTGACCGAATTCATGGATGTGGAGTGGCTGGAAGTGCTGAAGGGACCGCAGGGCACACTCTACGGCCGCAACTCCACGGGCGGCAATATCAACATCATATCCGCCGAACCCAGCGAGGATTTTTCCTTCAAGGGCAAGCTTGAGTACGGCAACTACGACCGGCGCAGAGCGGCATTCAGCGTTAACGGCCCCCTGGCCGGCGATGCCCTGATGGGTAATCTCTCGCTCTATCGAAATCTTGCGGATGGCTATGTCACCAACGTTAACCCGGCGGCGGATGGCGACCTGAATGATGAGGACAGCTACGGTATCAAGGGGGCGCTGAAATGGCGCATTACGGACAGCGTCACCGCCCTTCTGCGCAGCGACTACTCCAAGGCGGACGACACCAACTACTCCAGCTACAAGCCGACCCTGGTGGACGCCATGGGGAATCCCATCGTTCCCACGGACATGGATCCAGGTCCTCCCGTTACCATCGCGCCCCCCACCGCGCCGCAGGTGATCGGCGACTACCACACCATCAACGTACCGGTCACCCCGGAGCGCGAAGACACACAGCAGGGCGTTTCCCTGAAACTTACCGCGGATTTGACCCCGAACCTGACCTTCACCTCGCTGACCGCGGGCCGCAGCCTGGACCACCACGACCGGCGCGATTGGGATTTCACCGAGGTGGACAGCCACCTCTCCACCATGGAAGAGGATCAGGAGCAGTTTTCCCAGGAGTTCAGCCTCAGCGGCCGTTACGACGCCATCAACTGGATCACCGGCATCTACTACTTCCAGGAACAGGACCGCACCATGGCGGATATGGCCCTGACCCTTTTCGACGTCAATGACGTTTTCGGGCTGAACGGCGGCAACTCGCTGATCTGGACCCTCCCCGTGTATGTAAACACCCGGTCACGAAACACCGCCATGGCCGCCTTTGCCCAGGCCGATGTCAACCTGACCGATAACTTCTCCATCCTGGCGGGCACCCGCTATAACTACGACCGAAAGAACATTAATGACCTCACTGACGGCCGGCCCTCGGCTAGTGACAGTTGGGAGTCCTGGACACCCAAGGTGGGACTCAACTACCGCATTACCGATCAGGTTTTCACCTATGCCTCCGCCAGCCGCGGCTACAAAAGTGGCGGCTACAACGCCGCCGACCTGACCGCGTTCGATCCGGAAACCCTCACCGCCTATGAAATAGGGATAAAGTCCGACCTGTGGGACAATCGTCTGCGTTTCAATGCCAGCGCCTTCTACTACGACTACGAGAATATCCAGATCCAGCAGTTCGGAAATCTCGGCGTCATCATCTCCAATGTACCGGAGGCCAAGGCCCGGGGCGGCGAGATTGAGATTACCGCCATCCCCAGCGATGAATGGCAGTTTGACCTTGGCATAGCGCTGCTGGATACCGAGTATGGCGACTTTGTCTCCACCCGGGACGCCTTCATCAGCGCCTCGGTCCCCATGCAGCAACAGGCCGCCGCTAGCGGCGGCACCCTGAGTGAAAACATCAAGGGCAACTCTTTTAATGTGGCACCCGAGGTGACGGTCAACTTTACTGCCCAGTATTTCCAGCACTTCGACGCCGGCAGTATCACTTACCGGCTCGACTACTACTGGCAGGACGACGAGTATTACAACCAGTACAACGACGCCAACATGAAGCAGGACGCCTATCATCTGGTGGACGCCAGCGCCACTTTCAGCACCAACAAAGGAGATTGGCAATTCGTACTGTACGGCAAAAACCTCACCGATGAAGAGTACGCCAGTTACGCCTACGACTTCTCCAACCTGGGCACCGCCTTCAGCATCAACCCTCCGCGCACCTACGGCATCCGCGTAATCTATAATTACGATTAAAATTCCAGGGCCAATTGCACTATACTAGTGCTGATATCCATTGGAGTCTTCCTCAGCCCACGTGCAAACAATAAGCGGTTATCAGATACGGGAAAAACTACACCAGGGCGCCACGTCACTGGTATGCCGCGCGATTCGGGAGTCGGATCAGCAGCCGGTCATTCTGAAGTTCCTCAATAGCGACTATCCCGCCGAAGAGGATATTCTGCGCCTGCAACGTGAATACCAGATCATCCAGTCCATCCACTCAACGGGATTCAAGGACCACATTGTTCGCGCATTCGATCTGCAACAAAACGGCAACACACCCGTACTGGTGGAAGAGGATGTCGGGGGCGCCGCTCTGGCCGCCCACATCCCTGAGCAGGGACTCTCCATTGGCGATTTTCTTGAGCTCGCCTGCAGCCTGGTCCGAATGCTCATGCAGACCCACCAGCAAGGCGTGATTCACAAGGACATCAATCCCGATAACATCGTCTACAACCCGGACAACGGACAACTCAAGCTGATCGACTTCGGCCTCTCCACGGTGCTGAACCGGGAACACCCGGTTTTGACCACCTTCAACCACCTGGAAGGCACACTCAGCTACATCGCCCCGGAGCAGACCGGCCGCACCAGCCTCTCCCTCGATTACCGGGCCGACTACTATTCCCTGGGGATTACTTATTACCATCTGCTGACCGGGCAACTGCCCTTTCATGCGGAAGACGACATCGCCCTGGTACACAGCCATATCGCAAAAATGGCCACTCCGCCCCACAACCTGAAGGGCAGCATTCCGCCGGTCCTGTCGAAAATCATCCTCAAGCTCATGGCCAAGAGTCCGGACGAACGCTACCAGAGCCTGAGCGGTCTGTTACAGGATCTGCAGCTGTGCCATAAGCAGTGGCAACAAAACAAGAGCATTGAAGATTTCGAGCTGGGCCAAAACGACAGAAGCGGCCGACTCAATATTCCCCAGACCCTCTATGGACGCACTGAAGAGATAGAGAAACTGCACAAACTGTGCACCCATTGGGAAAACGACAAGGCGTTGCTGTTGATCAAAGGCTTCTCCGGGGTGGGCAAAACGGCGCTCATTCAGCAAGTGCATACACCACTGCTGGGCACCAAAGGCTATTTTTTCGACAGTAAAATTGACCAGTTCCAGAACCACGCGCCCTATAGCTCCATTATCCAGGCCCTCTCCCGGCTGATACAGCAGATACTCGCCGAGCCCGAAGCCTCGCTGAGGCGCTGGCGGCAGCAACTCTCGGCCGCCCTGGGGAAAAACGCCGGGCTGCTGACCAGCCTGCTTCCCGAACTTGAATTGGTTATCGGCGCCGCCCCCCCCGTCTCCGAACTACCGGCGGCAGAGGCCAAAAACCGGTTTGAAAACATAGTACTTCTGTTTTTCCAGGTATTGGCGCAGCCGGAACACCCACTGGTGATGTTTCTCGACGATCTGCAGTGGATAGACAATGCCAGCCTTCAGCTCCTCCAGCTGTTGATGCTGGATAACGAACTAAAACATTTGCTACTGATCGGCGCCTTCCGGGACAACGAAGTGGACAAGGAGCACCCGCTCACTTTCGCGATCCGGGCCATGGAGGAGCGGAACGCGAGAATAGAAACCATTGAGCTGAAACCACTCTCCCCCTTCTCAGTGGGCGAACTGGTTGCGGATACGCTGCATACCACCCAGGACCAAAGTGCTGAGCTCTCCGCGCTCATCTATAAGAAAACCAGCGGCAATGCATTCTTTGTTCACCAGTTCTTTTATCGCCTGCACGAAGAGGGACTGCTGATCTTTCACGAAGAGCAGAGGCAATGGAGCTGGGATCTTGAGGGTATCAGGGAAAGCCGGGTAACCGACAATGTGCTGGATCTGCTGATCGACAAGATCAACCGCCTGCCGGCCAAGACCGTGGAACTGCTGCAAAGCGCCGCCTGTCTTGGCAATCAGTTCAAATTGACTGACCTGGCGGCGATAACCGGCGAATCAGGAACGGACACAGGCCACAACCTTTGGCCGGCGGTGGAGCAGGAGCTGTTGATCCCGCGTGGCGGCGCTCACACTCATGCGGAAACAAAACCATCCTCGCAACAGGCTGACGGCAGCAGCGCCCCATACCATATCAGCCAAGAGTACCACCATTACCAGTTTGCACACGACGAAATCCAACAGGGCGCCTACACCCTGATCCCCGAGGGACGGCTCAAACAACTGCACCTCAAAACAGGCAGACTGCTATGGAAAAATACGCCGCCAGAGGAACTGGATAAACGGCTGTTCGATATCGTCAACCAGTTGAATCTGGCCGCTACCCTGATCACGGACCCGGCGGAGCAACGGGAACTGGCGCGACTGAATCTGGAGGCCGGGCAGAAGGCCAGCAAGGCCGCCGCCTTCGAACGGGCGCTCTCCTACTTCCAGCAGGGCAGAAAGCTGCTTGCAACCTCCTCCTGGGACCAGGAGTACTCCCTGCTCTTTGAACTCTCACTGGCACTGGGTGAGGCCGAGTATGTCAACGGCCACTTTGAACAGGCCAGAACGGAACTGGACAACCTGCTCCGCAAGGCCGCCAGCGACAATGACCGGATCCGGGTCTACGGCATTCGCATCCTGTTGTTCGCCAGCCAGGGAGATTATCCAGAGGCCATCAATCAGGGACTTGAGGCCATGTCGGTCTGCGGCATCGAAATCCGCAACGAGCCGGAGCTACTTCAGGAACAGATTGCCGACCTTATCGGAGAGATTAACGCCCTGCTGGACAAGACCACCATCGACGCCCTGTTCAAGCAGAAAGAACTGGAGGACTGGCGTCAGCGCAGCGCCATGCAGCTGGCCACCACCACCTGGTCATTCAGCTTTCTGAGTGGGAACCTGGAACTCACATCCGCCCTCACCCTGCAGATGATGCGCATCAACCTGACCTCCGGGCATTGCGAATTTTCGCCCTACGCCTATGAACTGTTCGGCATGTTCCGCATTATCACCTCAGGCGACGGCGAGGCCGGTTATGCCTACGGCAAGCTGGGACTGAACCTGATGGACAGGTACATCAACCTGCCCTATGCCGGAAAGACCCTGTTTATCTATGCCTACACCATCGGATTCTGGAAAGAACCAATCACCAAGATGCTGGAGTACTTTCTCCAGGCCTACACCGCCAGTGTCCGGGTTGGCGACGTCACGTATGCCGGCTACAGCAGCAATCTCTTTCTGCTCTACTCCATACTCAAAGGGCGTCCGTTACAGGAGATTCTGGATGAGAGCAGCCGGCGCATGGCCTATGTGCAAAAGGGTAACGACCGCTTTATCACCGCTTCCCAACAACTTCGGGTCAACCACATCCGCTGCCTGCAGGGCAGAACCGATGATCCGCTCGACATCAGCGACTCCCACTACCGCTGGAGCGAAGAGATCCAGGAGGCAAAAGACAACAATGTCACGCCTTTACTGTTTGACCATTACCATATCAAGGCGGAACTCGCCTTCTATTTCGGAAAATATGATGAGGCCCTGAACCATGCGGCACTGGCCCTGCCGCACAAGGCCTCGGCGACCCAACTGGTCGCTATCAATTTCAGTCTCATCCATGCCCTGACACTGACCTGCCTCCTGGATGGAATGAGTGATGAGGCCGCCAAGGAGGTCCGGGAAAACATCGCCAACTATGAACTGGAGCTCGAACGGCTCGGTGCGCTATGCCCTGACAACTACCAGCATATGCAGCAACTGCTGCAGGCCCAGGTTGCCGCGGTGGAAGGCGTACCCATGGACATAGTATCCGAGGCCTTCGACCAGGCGATCGCCAGCGCCGCCAAGCATGGCTACCTGCAGCACGAAGCGGTAGCCAATGAACTGGCCGGCATTTACTACTTGCGCAAAAAACGGCCCCTGTTCGCCGCCCACTATCTCACCAGCGCCTGGAACGCCTGGAAGAAATGGGGAGCTATCGCCAAATGCCGGGATATCGAAAACCGCCATGAGGCGCTTTTCCATTCTGATCGGCATGGTAGTGGCCACACCCTTGCCACCATGCAGCTCAGCCATGAGACCACGGACGACTCCATCAGCCGCAAAGACACTCAGCTTGATCTGGAAAGCCTGATGAAGGCCACCCGCGCCATCTCGGGTGAACTGACACTACATTCCCTGCTGGGGAAACTGCTATCCATCATTATGGAGAATATGGGCGCGCGCCGGGTACTCCTGTTGTTGAACCAGGACAACCAGTGGTTTATTGAGGGCCAGGTGGAGATCTCGAGTGAGCAAAACCAGCCGATCCAACAACTGAACCTGCATGAAGCCCTGGAGTCCAGCGACAAACTGCCGGTCTCCCTGGTTCAAGCCGTGGCCCGCAAGCCGTCCACCATCATGCTGCATGATGCCAGTAAAGATAACCCGGACTTTGGCGATGACGGCTGGTTTGCGCACAACAGGAGCGTCAAATCGGTTCTCTGTACCCACCTGCGATCCCAAAACAAACTGGTGGGGCTGCTCTATCTGGAAAACGATCTGGTAGCGGGCGCATTTAACAAACAAAGGCTCAGACTGTTGGAGATGCTCACGGTACAGGCCGCCATCTCTATCGAGAATGCCAGCCTGTATTACGATCTGGAAAAGAAGGTACAGGAACGCACCAAGGAACTTCGCGCCGCGCAGGCCGAACTGGTCAAGCACGCCAGAGAGGCGGGTATGGCCGAGATCGCCCAGGGAGTCATGCACAATATCGGCAATGCGCTGACGCCGCTAAAGACATCCGCGCAGATGACCTACCGCCTGATACAGAAAAGCACCCTGCGCAACCACTTGCAGGAGGCGCTTGCTCCCGTTGTCGGCATTATTAATGACAGCGGCCACACGGACAAAAGCCGTCTGAGCCAGATCATAGACCTGCTTCCACAGGGGATCGAAGATGAGTATACCAAGCTAGAACAGGAGCTTATGCGCATCAATCAGCGCATCGAACACATCGAGAGCATCATCTATCTGCAGGTTAAATACACCCACGCCAAGGCATTCAAGGAGCTTCTGGATATCAATAGCGTAGTAAAAGACGCCCTGGAGATGATGGGGGACAGCCTGCTGAAGTACCGGGTGCTGCTTCAAACCGAATACGGCGATCTCCCCAGCTATAAAGGGGAGAAGCACCAACTGCTGCAGATATTCATCAACCTGATCAAGAACGCCAAGGAGGCGATGGAGTCCGCCCCACTGGACCAGCGAAAACTGACCATATCCACGAGTTTGCGGAAATCAGGGGGCCGCGCCAAGATTGTTATCCGGATCAAAGACAGCGGCGAAGGATTCGATGCCGCCAAAAAGAAACAGCTGTTCAATTACGGCTACACCACCAAACAGACCGGGACCGGAGTCGGCCTCCACGCCAGCGCCAACTACATCATCCGTCAAGGCGGCAAGATAGAGGCCGAAAGCGATGGAGCAGGACAAGGTTCCACCTTTACGGTCATCCTGCCCGTTGAATAAGCCGCACCAAAACCTGACCTAATCCTTGCCGTCTGGAGCCTCCTCATCCGGCCGCTCCAGCCCCATCACCTCCGCGCATCCCGCATGCACCCGCCAACGGAGATCGAAATCGTAGAGCCGCATACCATAGATACGCTCGCCATCCCTTTCCCCTCTGTAGGCCGGCCGGGGATCCAGCGCCAACAGCCCAATAATCAATCCAGTCAGCTCATCAGCGTCTTCACGGAGCGCCAACTGCCGTTCCGCCTGTTCGGAAAAAGTTACCCGCAAGCTGTTCCCCGGCGGTTCCGGGGCAAAACCGGACACCGCATCGGGAATGCTGTCGGCGTAGGCAATATAGGGTTTGATATCCAGCACCGGCGTGCCATCCACCATATCGCCGCCTGAGAGATGCAGTTCGGCCCGGCCGTTCACCACGTCCACCCGCTCCAGTTTCACTACCGACAGTCCGATAGGATTGGGACGGTAGGGTGAGCGGCTGGCGAACACCCCCACTTTGGTATTCCCGCCTAGCCGCGGCGGCCGCACCATGGGCTGCCACTCCTCCCGCGCCGAACGGTGGAACAGGAACTGGATCCAGACGTGGGAGTAACCCTCAAGACCGGCGACCGCCTCCGGGGCACTATAGGGCGGCAGCAGTTCCAGGACGCATTTCGCCTCCGCCACCAGACCCGGCTGCCGGGGAATACCGAACTTCTCCTTGAAGGGAGAGTGGATAATTCCGATCGATTTGAAATCTCTATTTTCGGTTCTCATCTATGGCATTAAACCCCATAAATCCACGCTTCGTCGACCTAGCCCAATCCTGCTATCCTTGGGCCAGCAATCCGCCGGGGGAAACGCCCCCGGAACAGGGAGATAAATCATGATGCCAAAACTCAAGCCGCTGCTGCGTACACTTCTGGTTCTAGGGGCGCTGGCCCTATCCAGCATTGCCCACTCGGCGCCGCCCCGGCCCGGACCGAATTTCGTCTGGGTGGCCCCCCACACCAACGAGAGCGGGGTCTATATCCACGGCCACTGGAAATACGTCGGCCCCGCCCTTTCCGACAAGGTCTGGGTGCAGGGACACTACAACAATAACGGCAAATGGGTCGCCGGCCACTGGAAGAAACTGGCTTCTTCCAAGCAAGGCAAGAGTTGGGTGCCGGGACACCGCGCCCCGGACGGCACTTGGGTCCCGGGGCACTGGCGCTGATATGAAACTCAGCATCATCCCCGTTACCGCGTTCCAGCAGAACTGCTCCCTGGTGTGGTGCGAATCCACCCTGCAAGGCGCGGTCATCGATCCGGGCGGCGATATCGACCGCATACTGGCCGCGGCGGATGAGGCCGGGATCAAACTGGTAAAAATCCTGATCACCCACGCCCATATCGACCATGCGGGCGGTGTGGCGGAGCTGGCGGCGAACAACGGCCTGCCCATTGAGGGCCCCCATCGGGAGGACCAGTTCCTGATCGACCGCCTCCCCTATCAGAGCGAACAGTACGGTTTCCCCCCGGCACACCCCTTCACGCCCGACCGCTGGCTGGAACAGGGGGACCGGGTCCGGATCGGAGAAATAGAACTGGAGGTACAGCACTGTCCCGGCCACACCCCGGGACATGTCACCTTCTTCCACCGCCCATCCCAAACCGCCTTTGTGGGCGATGTCCTGTTCAAGGGGTCCATCGGACGCACCGACTTCCCACGTGGCGATTACGAGACCCTGATCCGCTCCATCCGCGAGCGGCTCTGGCCGCTGGGATCCGACGTGACCTTCGTCCCGGGCCACGGCCCCACATCAACCTTTGGTGAAGAGAGAAGAAGTAATCCGTTTGTGGCCGATCAGGCCTGAGCCTTACCGTTCCCGGCCATGTGAATGCGCATATTCAACATGCGGATGGTGGCATTCATAGCGGCGAACACCTGGTTGGAGTGGACGCCGCGGGTCTTGAATCCACCCTCTTCGCCACCCCAGGTGATGGTACATTCGGTGATGGCGTCCGTATTGCCGCCACGCGGGATACGCACCTCGTAGTCGAGCAGTTGGGGCATGCGGATCGACTGCTTCGCCAGCACCTTCTCCAGGGCGTTGATAAAGGCGTCGAAGCCGCCGTTACCGATCCCGGCCGAAAGATAGGTCTCCTCACCGATGCGGATGCTGGCGGTGGACTCCAGCTTGAGCCCGCTGGTGACCGAGCAGTTGATCAGCTCCACATGATTGTAGTCCCGTCCCTCCAGCACCTCGGCGATGATCATGGGCAGATCGTCGGAGGTGATGTTCTTTTTGGAGTCGCCCAGCTCCACCACCCGCTTCAGCACCTTCTCCAGATTGGCGTCGGTGAGTGAGATATCGAGTTGCTCCAGATTCTTCTGCAGGGAGGCCTTGCCGCTCATCTTGCCCAGGGCGTAGCTGCGCTGGCGGGCAAAACGCTCGGGGGTCAGCCGGGTCTGGTAGAGGCCCGCTTTCTTGTCCCCGTCCGCATGGATGCCGCTGGTCTGGGTAAAGACATCCTCCCCCACCACGGGGGCGTTGTCGGCAATGCGCTTGCCGGAAAAGTTCTCCACCATCTGGCTCAAACGGACCACATGGGATTCGTCCACCGTCAGCTCCAGACCCGCCTGATCGCGAAGATTGACCACCACCTCCGCCAGGGAGGCGTTGCCGGCCCGCTCGCCAAGGCAGTTGACGGTGCAGTGCACGGACGCGGCGCCCGCCTTGACCGCCATCAGGGCGTTGGCGGTGGCCAGGCCGTAGTCGTTGTGGGGATGGAAATCGAAATTGGCCCAGGGGAAACGGACAATCATGTCGGAGAAACTGTCAAACACCTGGTCCGGGGTCATCACCCCCAGGGTATCGGGCAGCATGAAATGGCCGATACCCGCATCCTTGAGTCCCTCCATCAGGGAAAAGACATATTCCGGGCTGTCCTGGTAGCCGTTGGACCAATCCTCGAGATAGATATTGACATCCAGCCCCTTGGACTTAGCGTAGTGGATGGTCTGGAGAATATCCGCCAAGTGCTGCTGCAAGCTCTTGCGCAGCTGTTCACGGCAGTGTTTCTCACTACCCTTGGTCAACAGGTTGATTACCCGCCCCCCGGCCGCCAGGATCCAGTCCGCGCTCCGCTGATGGTCCACAAAACCCAGCACCTCCACGCGCCCTTCCAGGCCATGCTCTTTCGCCCATTCGATAATGCTGGAGACCGCCTCTTTCTCTCCTTCCGAAACGCCGGCCGAGGCCACCTCAATGCGATCCACCTTGAGCTGCTGCAGCAGCGCCTTGGCGATATTCAGCTTCTCGGCGGGGGAGAACGAGACCCCCTGGGTCTGCTCTCCATCCCGCAGGGTGGTATCGAGGATATTGATTTTGCGAGGGGTGTTTGTCATATCAGCGGGCCAGGGTCTCCTGCATGAACGCCTTCACCACCTGGCGTTTGGGGTCTTTCTGCCGCAGGTGGTAATCGGTGACGAAACCCTGCTCGTCCACGCTCAGTTTGTGGCACAGCAGGGTGGGCCAGTCCAGTTGCCGCATCAGGGGGCGGGCGAATTCGTAGAAGGTGTCGGAGACGATCGCCACCTGGAAGCGCTCCTGCATCCAGCCCAGGAACTCCTTGGCCCCCTCCAGTGGCCCCATGCCGTCGATCACCTCCTGGATATCGGGCAGGCCGAGCTTGTGTTCCGCCAGGATGCGCAGCCGCTGGCGCATGAGTACGTCATAGTCCGGGATGTCCCGGGTGGTGGCCCGCAGCTCCTCGATGCCGGTGCGTTCGGCAAAATTGATCCAAACTTCGGGAATCAGGACCCCTTCGAGGTCCAGGCAGGCTATTTCCACGTTGTTTCTCCTCGTCAGGGGCTGTGTCGGCGGCGCCGGGTTGTTCTGATTTCAACGGGCGACAAGAATACCAGACATCGCCGACCAAAGGCAGATGCCGGGTTAGAGCTTGGCGAGCAGTTCCTCCAGAATTTCGCCGGTCTTGCGGCCGGTGACATCGATGACGATATCGGCCTTCAACTCGTACTCCGGCACCCGCTTGTCATAGAGCTGGCGCGCCTTTTTCCGATCCTTCAGCAGCGGGCGTTTTTCAATCTTTTTCTTGGCGTTCTTATGGCCGATGATCTTCTGGATAATGTGGTCGAAATCGGAGCGCAGGTAGACCACGGTGCCGATCAGGTTCAGGTTTCCGGCCACATGGAAGCCGCCCCCGGTGGAGATGATGCAGTTGGAGACGCTGTTTTCCAGCCAGACGGCGGTCTTGCGCTCCAGTTCCCGGAAATAGGTCTCGCCGTCCTCCTTGAAAATATCCTTGATCCTCCGGTTCTCCATGCTCTCGATCAGGTCGTCGGTATCCACCCCATACATGCCGGTTTTGCGCACCAGAGCCCGCGCCAGGGAGCCTTTACCCACGCCCATGAATCCAATCAGTACGATGTTGTTGCTAGCCATACGCCCTATAGTACACCAAGCGGACTAGCGAACGCCCAACGCGGCAAAGGCCAGGAAGATGACGCCGCCCCAGGCCCCCAGGAGCCAGGCCTGGAATTTGGGAACCCCGAACACGATGCGTAGCCCAGCCATGGTGAGGAAGGCCTCGCCGGCGACTACGGCGGTGTGCAGGGGGATGACAATGAGCGGGTGGGCAAGACCGAAGGCCACCAGGGCGTTGTCCAGTATGGCGGTGGGCAGCCAGGGGGCGAAATAGGCCAGGGCGACCACCACCCAGACGCGGGAGAAGGGCATCTCCCGCTTGGCGTAGGGGCGTCCCCGCAGCCAGATCTCGTAGCTGATAAAGAGCAGGATCGCCAGCCCATAGAAGAAGTAGCCGAAGATTTCGAAAAAGCGGTAGCTCTCCAGGTTGATGCCGAAGGGGATGGGGAACAGCGCCGGGGCCTTGAGCAGGTAGAAGTGGGTCATGGTGACCCCGGAGACGAAGAGCCAGCGGAATAGCTGTAGCCCCATGGCCAGGGGCAGCAGGTCCATCTCCCGTACCTTCCTGAACAGGCGCGCCGGGCGGAACAGGACGCCCGCCATGGCCTCCCACAGGAGTTTGCCGTAGCGGGTCTTATGCCGCGTCCTGCGTTTTCTTCTGCGGGTGGCGTCGGTAATTCCTGCGATCTGCAGATCGTCGTCCACCTCCTGCAGCCGCCGGCAGATGGACTGCAGGGCGTTGAAGGCCATCTGCGGCTGGTGGTGGGCGCGGCGGATGAACTCGCGCCGGTTCATGATGGAAACCCGCGCGCTTCCCACCGCCCGGATGCCGCTGCCGCGGGGCTGATCATTAAACAGGGAGTCCACGCCGAACATTTCGCCGGGGCCGAGGGTGGTGTAGATGGTCTCGGAGCCGTCCTCTCGCTTGTGGTAGATCTCCACCTCTCCGGCTTCGATGATGCCCATGGCCTGGCCTATGTGGCCCTGCGGCAGAATGATGCGGCCGTTACGATAGCTCTTTGAACTTTTGTTGCTACTGAAAAACATCTTTAATAAATAAGTTACTGCGGTTGATATCGGGCGTCGTGCACATGGAGCCGGTCGCACAGCTTCTCCAGCAGGCGGAAGGCGAGCACCGGGTCTTCCTGGATGCGGTTCATAAAGGCGGTCTGGTCGATGGTGAGTACCCGGCTCTCCCCGCGGGAGCGCACGGTAGCGGAGCGGGGCTGTCCGGTAAACAGGCTCATCTCGCCGAAGAAGTCGCCGCTGCCCAGGGTATGGACCGCCTCATCACCCACGATGACATCCAGCGCACCCTTCTGGATCAGGTACATGTGGTTGCCGCGATCACCCTTGCGCACGATGACCTCGCCGTCCTGATAGAGCTTCCCCAGCTGGTTCTGTCTCATGATCCGGTCTCCTCTTTGGTCCGGCCCAATAGCGACTGCATGGATTCCCATCCTAGACGGGCCAGAAACGCGGGATTGATACAGCGCAGGAATATGGAGCGGTAGCTGTTGGAGCCGGTGAAGGTGTCCCACAGCACCATGGACATGGCCTTGCTCCCGGCGCTTTGGCCCTGTTCGCGCCACACCATGCGCAGCATGCCGCGGGAGAGGGGCGGCAGCCATTTGAAGAGATCCACCGTCAGGAACACGCTTTTTCCGATCAGGTTGTCCCGGTGCAGCTTGCGGCAGGTTGGCACATAGTAGCGGCGGAAATCATGGCGTGAGATGCCGTGGACCAGGGCGGTGGTGGCGCACGCCTTGGCGGTGCGGTAGGCCGCGCCCAGGCCGTCTTTATAGAGGCGGCTGGCGCCGGCGTCGCCCACCAGCACCAGCCGGTCGTCGAATACGGGCGAGGCCATGCCGATGTTTACGTTGGGCAGGCATTTGCAGGAGGTGGGCGAAAGATCGGTCCCGGCGGGGAAGGTGGTTTTGACCATGGGATGATTCAGGAAGGTCTCTGCGATGTGGTGATCCAGGTTTTTTCCCAGCATGGTGACGGACACATACTCCCCTTTGGGCACGATGGCGGCGAAACTGACCCGCGGGATCTTCACCAGAAACACATGCATGGTGTTCCCGAAGTGGCGGTCCACCTCCTCCTTTCCGAGATAGATCTCGGTGATGTAGGCGCGCGTGGTTTTGGGCGGTTTGAGGTTCAGCCCCGATTTCTCGAAGACCTTAAGCCCCCCGCCGTTGACTCCCACGGCGCCCACCACCAGGTCGTACTCGCGGGGCGCGCCTCCCTTTTCGGTAACGGTGGGAAGCGCGTTGTCACGGCTCACCTGAGCTACGGGCTTGGGGATCAGGTTAGCACCCTTCTCAATGGCGAGATCAAGCAGGAAGCCGTCAAAACTGCGGTAGCTTACCCGTTCCGGGGGCGGCACTTCCGTGGCCCGTTTCACACAATCCAGCGGCCCCGAGCCACGAAACAGGGCGGCGATGCGCATCTCCGCCAGCGGGGTGGTGATGCTGGCACCGCCTTGGTCGGTATGCAGCCGGTAGGAGTCGATCCCCCGCTGCACCACCTCCGGGGGCAGGTTGATGCCCTCCATGGCCAGCATCTGCACCAGGGTCTCGGAGACGATCCCGCCGCAGTAGTTGCACCCCTTGGCCCCGGGAGCGCCGAACAGCGCCGGTTCGTAGATGTCCACATTGAGCCGGATACCCAGGTGTCCCGCGATATCGAGCATAAAGCACGCGGTCAGCGATCCGGCCGGACCGCCGCCCACGATGGCGATGCGGGAGTGGTTGGTTAATTCCACGGTCTCTCCTGTGGAGCGGGAAGATGGGGGGGAGTGTACAGGCTGAACAGGGTTAGTCAATGTGGAGCCGTCGGTGGCGGACGCCTTGAAATAGGGGCTGGAAAGCCATGACAATGGCCCCATCTGATGAGTTTTTGGATTGGAGTTGTTTGCATGCATGAGATGTTGCCGCGGCTGGAAGAGACCGATTTTCCAGCCATCACCCGAGGCCAGCTGCGAACCCTGCAGGTGAACCTGGGATACCGTTGTAACCAGACCTGCCTGCATTGCCACGTGAATGCAGGGCCGAACCGCAAGGAGCAGATGGACGGTGAAACCGTCGGCGATGTGCTCCGTTTTCTGCGCACCAGCGGGATAGAAACCCTGGACCTGACCGGGGGCGCCCCTGAACTTCATTCCGAATTCCGCCGTCTGGTGACGGGTGCGCGGGAGCTGGGGATTGGAGTCATCGACCGCTGCAACCTCACCATCCTGAACGAGCCGGGCATGGAGGATCTGGCGCAGTTCCTGGCCCGGCACCGGGTGGAGATCACCGCCTCCCTGCCGTGCTATCTGGAAGAGAACGTCAACGCCCAGCGGGGAGGAGGGGTGTACGCCTCCAGCATGGCGGCGTTGCAGAAGCTGAATGAACTGGGCTATGGGATGCCCGGCAGCGGCCTGGTTCTGAACCTGATGTATAACCCGGCGGGGCCGTTTCTGCCCCCCGCCCAGGAGGGGCTGGAGAGCGACTACCGCCGCGAACTGGAACAGCGGGCGGGAGTGGTTTTCAACCGGCTGCATGTGCTGGTGAATATGCCCATTCAGCGCTTTGGCAGTACCCTGGTCTCGCGGGGGGAGTTTGACGGCTACATGGCGCTGCTGCGCGACGCCTTTCAGGCGGCCAACCTGGAGGATGTGATGTGCCGCTCCCTCATCAGCGTGGACTGGCGGGGCTATGTCTACGACTGTGATTTCAACCAGATGCTGGACATCCCCCTGCGCTATGGGGATCGGCCCAGGAGCCGCCTGCGGGACCTGATCGGCCGGGATCTGGAAGGCGCGCCCATCATGGTGGCGGACCACTGCTACGGCTGCACCGCCGGGCAGGGCAGCAGTTGCGGCGGGGCGCTGGGCGGCGGGTGACCCTGCGAATCTCCGTTGTCATCCCCGCCCTCAATGAGGCGGTGCACCTGGGCGCCACCCTGCAAAGTCTGCAGTCCCTGCGGGCGCAGGGGCATGAGCTGATCCTGGTGGACGGGGGCAGCCGTGACGATACCCCCGCCATCGCCGCCCACAATGCCGACCGGGTCATTCCCAGCGAAGCGGGCCGGGCGCGGCAGATGAATGCGGGCGCCCGCGCCGCCACGGGCGATATCTTATGGTTTCTCCATGCCGATACCCAGGTCCCTGCCGCCGCCGGCGAAGTGATCCTGGCCGCCCTGGGGCAGGGCCGGGTGTGGGGCCGTTTCGATGTGCGGCTCAGCGGCGCGCACCCCCTGTTCCGACTGATCGAAGGGATGATGAATCTGCGTTCCCGCCTCAGCGGCATCGCCACCGGGGACCAGGGCATCTTCGTGAGGCGGGCGGCCTTTGAGCGGATCGGCGGCTATGCAGAGCTGCCGCTGATGGAGGATATCGATCTGAGCCGCCGTCTCAAGCGCCTGAGTTGGCCCCACTGTAGCCGGGTGCGCCTGCGGACCTCCAGCCGGCGCTGGGAACAGAACGGTATTCTCTCCACCATCCTGCTGATGTGGTATCTGCGGCTGGGCTTCTTCTTCGGCCGCTCGCCCGCACGGCTGGCGGCGATCTATCGGGGTGAGGGTCGATGAGACACCCGTCCGGGCGCATCCTGATCTTCGCCAAGGCGCCCGTGCCAGGAGAGGTGAAGCGGCGTCTGGCCAAAACGTTGGGGGCTGACGAGGCGACTAAGGTCTATGAGGCCATGCTGGAGTATGTGGTGGCCATGGCGGCCCGTTCGGGCCTCTCGCCCATTACCCTCTGTGTTACCCCGGATAGTGGCCATCCGCTGTTCCAGTCGCTGTCGGAACGCTTTGGGGTGGAACTGGAGCCGCAGCGCGGCGCCGATCTGGGGGAACGCATGGCGCATGCCCTGGAGTCGGCCCTGGCGTCCGCTGAATACGCCATACTCATCGGCTCCGACTGCCCGCTGCTGGACGAGGCGTACCTGGCGCAGGCGCTGGAAGGCCTGGCGCAGGGGGCCGAGGCCATGTTCGGGCCGGCCGAGGACGGCGGTTATGTCCTGGTGGGGCTGAGGCGTAGTGAACCGGCGCTGTTTCGGGATCTTCCCTGGGGTGGTGAGCGGGTGATGGCGATCACCCGGGAACGGTGCGCTGAAAAGGCCATTCGGCTAAAGGAAT
>JBNKPL010000047.1:1627-17829 GCA_050295355.1 Sedimenticolaceae bacterium | reverse complement strand
CTAGGGCAATACGCCACGGGAGTTATCCTCGCGCCGCCAGTGCTTGTGGTAATATCTTGAAAACTCTCCCTCCAGTACCCAAATCTGGGAGGCTTTCAAGGTTATAGAGGATTTATTACCCATGCCGATCTACGAGTACCGTTGTGATGCCTGTGGTCATGAGCTGGAGGCGATCCAGAAGCTAAGCGACGCCCCGCTCACCGACTGCCCGGAGTGTCATAAGCCCAGCCTGAAAAAGCTGCTTTCCGCCGCCGGTTTCCGCCTCAAGGGCGGGGGTTGGTACGAGACCGATTTCAAACAGGGCGGCAAAAAGAACCTGCACGACGCGGGAAAAGACGCCCCGTCCCCGGCATGCGGCGCCGGGAAGTGCTGCGCCTGCGAATAGACGGAACCATCCATGTCCTACCTCCGGCGCTATCTGATCGCGGGCCTTCTGGTCTGGGTTCCCCTGGGCGTCACGGTGCTGGTGGTGCGCATGCTCATCAACTGGCTGGACGGCAGCGTGGCCCTGCTGCCCGAGGCCTACCGGCCCGAGACCCTGATCGGATTCGCCATTCCGGGTCTCGGGGTGGTGATCTCCCTCCTTGTGGTATTTGTCACCGGCGTACTGGTGGCCAACTTTTTCGGCCGGCGTTTTATTTCGCTCTGGGAACGGATGCTGTCGGGTATTCCCCTGGTGCGCTCCATCTACTCCGGCGCCAAGCAGCTGGCGGAGACCATGTTCTCCGAATCCGGGAACTCCTTCCGCAAGGTAGTGCTGGTGCAGTTTCCCCGTCCCGGTCTCTGGACCATCGCCTTCCTTACCGGTACCGATGTGGGAGAGGCGCAGAGAAAGACCGGCCGGGACGTGATCAATGTCTATGTCCCCACCACCCCCAACCCCACCGGCGGCTATTTCGTAATGGTGCCGCGGGAAGAGGTAGTGGAACTGAAGATGAGCGTGGATGAGGGATTGAAGATGCTCATGTCCATGGGCGCGGTGGTTCCGGACGCCGAGCGGGCGGAGCCGGAACTTGCGCCGGAAGAGCCCAATCCGTAACATTCCCGCTCTTTAGGGCTATCCGCCCCTTATTTCATTACCGGAAGCTTGTCTCATGCGTACCCATTACTGCGGACATCTGAATGCCGATCATGTGGATCAGGAAGTTGAAATTTGCGGCTGGGCCCACCGCCGCCGGGACCACGGTGGGGTGATCTTTATCGACCTGCGGGACCGCGAGGGTCTGGTGCAGGTGGTCTACGATCCCGATCTTCCTGATGTGTTTTCCACCGCGGAAACGGTCCGCAATGAGTTCGTGCTGCGGGTGAAGGGTAGGGTGCGGCTGCGTCCGGAAGGCACCGTGAATACGGAACTTCCCACGGGAGAGATCGAGATACTGGGCAGGGAGCTGGAGATCCTTAACAAGGCGGAGACGCCCCCCTTCCAGCTGGACGAGCATGAAAAGGTCTCGGAAGAGATCCGTCTGCGCTACCGTTATATCGATCTGCGCCGTCCCGAGATGTATCAGCGCATGAAACTGCGTTCCGAAATCACCCGCATGCTGCGCAGCTATCTGGACGAGCACGGCTTTCTGGATATCGAAACCCCCATGCTCACCAAGGCGACGCCGGAAGGCGCGCGCGACTACCTGGTGCCCTCCCGCACCCATCCCGGACAGTTCTTCGCCCTGCCGCAGTCGCCGCAGCTGTTCAAGCAGCTGCTGATGATGGCGGGCATGGACCGCTATTACCAGATCGTGCGCTGTTTCCGTGACGAGGACCTGCGCGCCGACCGCCAGCCGGAGTTTACCCAGCTGGATATCGAAGTCGCCTTCGAGAACGAAGATACCCTGATGAGGATGATGGAGGAGATGATCCGCCGGGTCATCCACACCGTGCTGGGCGAGGAGTTGCCCAATCCCTTCCCGCGCATGACCTATCAGGAGGCGATGAAGCGCTTCGGTTCCGACCGTCCGGACCTGCGCTGCCCCCTGGAATTGGTGGACGTGGCGGACCTGATGGCAGGGGTGGAGTTCAAGGTGTTCTCCGGCCCCGCCAACGATCCCAAGGGCCGCGTAGCGGCGCTGCGCCTGCCCAAGGGCGGTGAGCTGACCCGTAAGGAGATCGACGACTACACCAAGTTTGTCGGCATCTACGGCGCCAAGGGGCTGGCCTATATCAAGGTCAATGAGGTGGCCAAGGGACGGGAAGGGCTGCAATCGCCGATCCTGAAGTTTCTGCCGGATGAGGCGGTGGAGGGCATCCTCTCCCGCACGGGCGCCGAGGACGGCGACCTGATCTTCTTCGGCGCCGACAAGGCCACCATCGTGAACGAGGCGCTGGGCGCCCTGCGCGTCAAGCTGGGTGAGGACCGCGGCCTGATGGAAGCGGGCTGGAAACCCCTCTGGGTGGTGGATTTCCCCATGTTCGAATGGGACGACAAGGCGGGCCGTCTGATCCCGCTGCATCACCCCTTCACCTCCTGCAAGGAGGAGCATCTGGAGCTGCTGGACAGCGACCCCGAAGCGGCCCACTCCCGCGCCTACGACATGGTGTTGAACGGCACCGAGGTGGGTGGCGGCTCCATCCGTATCCACCGCGAGTGGGTGCAGGAGAAGGTATTCCAGCTGCTGGGGATCGGACAGGAAGAGGCGGAAGAGAAGTTCGGCTTCCTGCTCAAGGCCCTGAGCTACGGCTGTCCTCCCCACGGCGGTATCGCCTTCGGCCTCGACCGGCTGGTGATGCTGCTGGTGGGCGCCAGCTCCATCCGCGACGTAATGGCCTTCCCCAAGACCCAGACCGCCGCCTGCCTGCTGACCTCGGCCCCGTCCGAGGTGGATATGACGCAGTTGCAGGAGCTGTCGATCCGGGTGCGCAAGCCGCAAACGGAAGAGTAGGATCTATTGCGGGGCCGCCGTCTCCTGGCGGCCCCGGTTTTCACTGTCTGCTAGGCCGCCTCTCCTGAGGCGTAACGCTCCTTGATCTCTTGCGCCGCCTTGGCCTCCTCCCTGGAATAGGCCTTGCCGGACCAGAGCATCTCATAGGCGATCTCTTCGTTGCCGTTTTCACACAGATCCAGCACCCGCTGAAACAGCGGCTGGAAGGTGTCGCTGCGGTGCGACTGCTCATGCTCTTCAAAGGAGTCCCAGAAGGTGATGATCAGCGCCTCCCGGTCCTTCAACGGACTCTCCACCACCTGCCCCGTGGTACTCCCCTCGTTGGAGATGGAGCCGCTGTTCAGGGCCACGAAACCGCCCACAAAGCCGGTATCGGAGTGGTAGGTTTTTACGTTCTCACAGAGCAGGGCGACGCGCTCCTGGAGATCATCCACCGTGTATTCCGGTTTCAGGATCACCCGGTTGACCGTAACCACGCCGTTGTAGGAAAAACCGTCAATCAGCCCGCTCATGGAAACCTCCTCGGTATTTCACCATTTCAGCTTATGATGAATAGCTTACCTTATTACTAGGAATTAGGGCGGCTGGGGGCTTTTTCAAGGGCAAAGTCGGGTTGGTGTTTGCACTTTCTGCTGGTGTGGTAGCCAATTTCGCAGCCTATCTGGATTTGTGTTCTTTTTTTCCCTGTGTGCGAAGGCTGCGAGCCTATTTCTTTTGGGCGGCCAAAAGAAAGTTACTCGCAATCCCTGCGCGAAAGGAAGAACAGGAAACCAATCTTGACAGGTTGCGAAACTGGTTACTGAAGTTGATTTAAAACACTAAAGATTATCCGACGCAAAATCCGCCAGCCGCGACCGCTCACCCCGCAACAGGGTGATGTGTCCACTGTGCTCCCACCCCTTGAAATGATCCACCACGAAGGTGAGGCCAGAGGTGGTCTCGGTCAGGTAGGGGGTGTCGATCTGGGCCACGTTGCCGAGGCAGATGATCTTGGTCCCGGGGCCGGCGCGGGTGATCAGGGTCTTCATCTGCTTCGGCGTCAGGTTCTGCGCTTCGTCGAGGATGATGTATTTGTTCAGGAAGGTGCGGCCGCGCATGAAGTTGAGGGAGTGGATGCGGATGCGGCTGCGCAGCAGGTCCTCGGTGGCGGCCCGGCCCCACTCGCCGCCGTCGATCTGGGTCAGCACCTCCAGGTTGTCCATCAGGGCGCCCATCCAGGGGGTCATCTTCTCCTCCTCGGTACCGGGCAGGAAGCCGATGTCCTCGCCCACGGGCACCGTGACCCGGGTCATGACGATCTCCCGATAGAGGTTGTGGTCCAGGGTCTGGGTCAGGCCGGCGGCCAGGGCCAGCAGGGTCTTGCCCGTTCCCGCGGCGCCGAGCAGGGAGACGAAGTCGATCTCCGGGTCCATGAGCATGTTGAGGGCGTAGTTCTGCTCGCGGTTGCGGGCGGTGATGCCCCAGACCGCGTTTTTCGGGCTGGCATAGTCCTGCACCAGTTCGAACACCGCCTCGTTGCCTTCCAGCTTGCGCACCATGGCGTGAAAGCTGGGATCGTTTTCCAGGTAGAGGCACTGGTTGGGATACCAGTTGGCGATATCTTCGCCCGCGACACGGTAGAAGGTGCGGCCCTCCTCCTGCCAGGAGTCCACCTCTTTCCCATGGGCCTCCCAGAAATCGGCCGGTAGTTCCAGCTCTCCGCTATAGAGCAGGTTGACGTCGTCCAGCACCTGATCGTTGGAATAGTCTTCGGTACGGATACCGAGGGCAGCGGATTTGATGCGCAGGTTGATGTCCTTGGAGACCAGGATGACGACGCGGTCCGGCCGTTCTTCCCGTAGCGCCAGCGCGGCGCTCAGAATATTGTTGTCGGTGGTGTTCCCCGGCAGTTCTTCCGGCAGACGATGGGGCAGCAGCTGGGTCTGGAAGTAGAGCCTTCCCCGCTCTTCCCCTTCGTGCGCGGCTCCGTTGGTGGGGCCGGGAATGGGCAGGCCGGCATCGATCTCCTCTTTGCTGGCGCCAGTGAGCAGTTCATCCATGAAACGGCTGGCCTGCCGCACGTTACGCGATACCTCCGAGATGCCGCGCTTATGCTTGTCCAGCTCTTCCAGCACCATCATGGGCAGAAAGACATCGTGCTCATGAAAGCGGAAAAGGGCGGTGGGGTCGTGCATCAGCACGTTGGTGTCGAGGATGAAAAGACGTTTCAGTGGCTTGGTTTCTTCTGTCATCAGGGCAACGGTTCGTTCAGGGTTTACGGATTACTTTTTGTGGAGTTGTTTTACGGCATCCAATACCTCGTCCACGTGTCCTTTCACAGTGACCTTTCTCCACTCCCGGCGCAGCTTGCCGTCGGGACCGATCAGGAAGGTGCTGCGCTCGATCCCTCGGACCTGCTTCCCATACATATTCTTCATCTTGATTACGTCAAAGGCCGCACACAACGCCTCCTCCTTGTCGGACAGGAGATCGAACGGGAACGCCTGCTTGGCCTTGAAGTTCTCCTGCGCCTTGAGGCTGTCGCGCGAGACGCCGAGGATGACGCAGGATTGGCGGCGAAATTTGTGGATGGCCGCCGCAAAGTCGCGCCCCTCCAGGGTACAGCCGGGGGTGCTCGCCTTGGGATAGAAGTAGAGCACCACGCAGTTGCCGCGGTAATCCGACAGTTGGATCTCCTTGTCGCCAGTGGCGGGGAGCAAGATGTCGGGAACAATTTTGCCAACGACTGCTTTGGACATGGCCCGGGACACCCGCTATTTGATCGGTTCCATGACGGCGTCCAGATTCAGGGAGTCGCAGAACTCCATGAACTCCTCGCGCAGGGAGGCGATATGGACGTCGGATGGAATGCCCACGCTCATGTTGACGGAAAACATGGGGGTGCCCGTGTGGGCGGCGGCGTAACTGGTGGTGGCCATGTCCTCGATATTGATCTTGCGCTGGGAGAAGAAGCTCGCCAGGCTGTGCACGATCCCCGGGTGGTCCAGCGCCACCACCTCGATGGCATAGGGCATGAGGCCGGGCGCCGACGCACGCTCTTCGGTCCGTTTGGTGATGATGGTGAGCCCGAGATTTCGCTCGATTTCGGGAACCATCTCCTCCAGCCGGGTCAGCGTGTTCCAGTTCCCCTCCAGCATGATCAGGATGGCGAACTCCCCGCCCAACACGGTCATGCGGCTGTCCAGGATGTTGCAGCCGTCATCCAGGATCGCCTTCGATAGCTGATCCACGATGCCGGGGCGGTCTTTACCAAGGGCGGAGATTACAAGCAGGTTTCTGGTTGGCGGCATAATGCATGACTTCAGATTGAACTGCTCCCAGTGTATCGCCGGAGTCCCTTTCTTGTCTCCCCCAAATCGAGGATTTCCGCGTTACTTGTCTCTGGTTCGAATCGCGGTTTAGAATGCCTGATTCTCAACGATTTCCGGAGTTTTATTAATGTTTCAAGGCAGTATGGTGGCCCTTGTGACCCCCATGAGGGAGGAGGGCGCCCTGGATTGGGACACTCTACGCGATCTGGTGGAGTGGCACATAGAGCAGGGCACCCGTTCCATCGTGGCGGTGGGCACCACCGGGGAGTCCGCGACCCTGGATTTCGAGGAGCACTGCCAGGTGATCCGCCGGGTAGTGGAGTGGGCGAACGGGCGCGTCCCGGTCATTGCCGGTACCGGCGCCAACGCCACCCAGGAGGCCATCGAGCTTACCCGTTGCGCGAAGGAGGCGGGCGCGGACGCCTGCCTGCTGGTGACCCCTTACTACAACAAGCCCACCCAGGAGGGGCTCTATCTGCACCACAAGGCGGTGGCGGAGGCGGTGGCTATCCCCCAGTTTCTGTACAATGTCCCGGGCCGTACCGCCTGCGACATGCTGCCGCAGACCGTGATTCGGCTGGCGGCAATTCCCAATATCATCGGCATCAAGGAGGCCACCGGCGATCTCTCCCGGGTGGCCGCGATTCGCGCCGGCTGCGGGGATGATTTCCTGATCATCAGCGGCGACGACGCCACCGCGCGCGAGTTCATGCTGGCGGGCGGCCAGGGGGTGATCTCGGTCACCAGCAATGTGGCGCCGGCGCAGATGCAGCGCATGTGCGAAGCGGCCCTGGCGGGAGAGGCGGAAAAGGCGGCGGAGATCGACCGCAAGCTGGCGGGGCTGCATCGGGACCTGTTTCTGGAGGCGAATCCCATTCCCGTGAAATGGGCGCTGGCGGAGATGGGGCGCATCGGGAAGGGCATACGGCTGCCGCTGACCTGGTTTTCTGAGCAGTATCGCACCCCCTTGCGGAACTCTATGCGCGATGCCGGTATCATATAGAGAACTTTTGCCGTAGATCGTCCCCCGTTTGGGTTCTGAGCGATCATAGAAAACAGGTACAACAAAACGTGATATCGCTGAATATGTTTCGAAAGATGGTTTTCTCTCTCGCCGTGGTGATGCTGAGCGGCTGCTTCAGCACTCCCGAGATGGACGATGTGCTGCCCGACCGCAAGGTGGAGTACAAGCGGGCCCGTGAAGCCGGGGGTGAACTGGAAGTCCCGCCGGATCTGACCTCTAGCTCCATTCGTAACGAATACGACATCCCCGGTGGCGCCACCTATTCCGATTATGCGGGGGGCGGGGAGTCGCGGCCGGCCGCCGCGCCCGGCTCGGGCCGGGTTCTTCCCCAGATCGATGATGTGAAGGTGCAGCGCGACGGCGACCGCCGCTGGCTTGTGGTCAAGGGCGTTCCCGATGAGGTGTGGCAGAAGGTGACCGCCTTCTGGCACCAGAACGGCATCCTGTTGGTGGAGCAGGACCCGGAAGTGGGGATCATGGTCACCGACTGGGTGGAGAACCGCGCCGACATCAAGAGCGACTTCATCACCAACACCATGCGCAAGTTTGTGGACGGCCTCTATTCCGCCGCCACCCGGGACCAGTTCCGGGTCCGGCTGGAGCGCGGCCTGGAGAGTGGCACCACCGAGCTTTATTTGACCCACCGTGGTATGCAGGAAGACGTCGTGTCGGGCCCTACCGGCGCCAAAACCGAGCGCACCGTCTGGGTGCCGCGGGATACCGACCACGGGCTGGAGGCCGAGATGCTGCGCCGCCTGATGGTCTATATGGGGGTGGAGGACCGCAAGGCGAGCCGCTCCCTGGCCCAGAAAAGCAACACCCAGACCACCCGTTCCCAGCTATTGCGCGACAAGAGCCAGATCATTCTCAAGGTCAACGAAGAGTTCGACCGCGCCTGGCGTCTGACTGGCGTGGCGCTGGACCGCATCGGTTTTGCGGTGGAGGACCGCAACCGCTCCCAGGGGGTCTATTTCGTCCGCTACAACGATCCCTCGCGGGATGTGGAGGATCCGGGGTTGTTGTCCAAACTCGCCTTCTGGCGTGACGATGACGCCTTCGACAAAGAGAACCGCTATCAGGTGAGCCTCAAGCCCGAGCAGGAGATCACCACCATCGTGGTGTTGAACGAACAGGGCGCGCGCGAGAATTCGGAGACCGCCGCCCGGATACTGACCCTGTTGCACGAACAGCTCAAATAGGGCCATTCGCCAATGCGGTTTGTCTCCCTCGGCAGCGGCAGCCGCGGCAATGCGACCCTGATCGAAGCTGGAGAGACGCGAATCCTGCTGGATTGCGGCTTCACCGCCCGTGAGATTGAGCGGCGTCTCCAACTCCTGGGCATCTCCATGGAGACCCTGGACGCCATCCTGGTCACCCACGAGCATATGGATCACATCCAGGGCGCCGGGCCCCTGGCGCGCCGTTACGGCCTGCCGCTCTGGATGACGGCCGGAACCTGGCGCCAGGGCCGTTGTGGCGACGTTCCCCGCCTGGAGCTGTTCAACGCCCACAGCGGAACTTTCACCATCGGCGCGCTGGAGATCACCCCTTTCCCCGTGCCCCATGACGCCAGGGAGCCGGCGCAGTTCCTGTTCTCCGCTCCCGGCGGACGGCTGGGCGTACTCACCGACAGCGGCCACTGGACGCCCCATATCCTGGAGCTGTTCCAGGGGTGTGACGCCCTGATGCTGGAGTGCAATCACGATAGCGATATGCTGGCCAACGGCCCTTACCCTCCCACCCTGCAACGCCGGGTGGGTGGCGCCATGGGGCACCTCAGCAACGGCCAGGCGGCGCAGTTTGTGGGCCAGATCGACCAGAGGCGGTTGCAGCATCTGGTGGCGGCCCACCTGAGCGCAAAGAACAACACCCCCCAGCGGGCAAGGGAGACCCTGCTGGACCATTCGCCCGCCCTGGAAGGGCGGCTCTCTTTCGCCCTGCAGGATGAGGTAAGTCCCTGGTTCGAGATCTCCGCCTCTTGATCATTGAGAGGTGAAGGCTAGCCTTCTTTTTGCCACAGAGATCACAGAGAGCACGGAGGATTTTGTGTTTTTTTATCTCTGTGTCCTCTGTGATCTCTGTGGCTAAGAAGTCTTGATCAAAGCTCCATCGGGTAGATTTGCGGTTCGCCCTCTTTTCCTGCGGTAAAGCGCCATGGCATGGAGTATCATTCACACCCTGGATACACCTGATTGATTTAGGATTGATATGCTCACACTGCGCGGTGCTCCGGCCCTCTCCGAATTCCGTTTACAGAAACTCGAACAGCGCCTGAGCGGCGTACTCGGGCGGCCGCTCGGGGTCTATGCCGAGTTCGTGCACTTTGCCGAGCTGAGCCAGTCTCTTACGGACGAGGAGCAACAGGTGCTGACCCGGGTGTTGCGCTATGGCCCCTCCCTGCCCGGTCATGAGCCGGCCGGTTCCCTGCTGCTGGTGGCGCCGCGTCCCGGCACCATCTCCCCCTGGTCCAGCAAGGCCACCGACATCGCCCACAACTGCGGCCTCGGCAAGATCGAGCGCCTGGAGCGGGGCATCGCCTACTACCTGGAACCGGGACAGGGTGAGCTAATCCCCGCGGAACTGGACGCCCTGGCCGCGGAGCTGCACGACCGTATGACCGAGGTGGTGTTCCAGGAACTGGACAGCGCCTCCGCCCTGTTCAGTCACGCCGAACCCACTCCGCTGACCCAGGTGGATGTGATGGGCGGCGGCCGGCCCGCCCTGGAGCGCGCCAACGGCGAGCTGGGGTTGGCCCTCTCCGATGACGAGATCGATTATCTGGTGGAGAGTTTTCAGGGACTGGGCCGTAACCCCACGGACGTGGAGTTGATGATGTTCGCCCAGGCCAACTCCGAACACTGCCGCCACAAGATCTTCAACGCCGACTGGATCATCGACGGCAAACCCCAGGAGCGCTCCCTGTTCCAGATGATCCGCAACACCACCGAGTGTTCGCCGGACAACGTGCTCTCCGCCTACAAGGACAACGCGGCGGTGATGAGCGGCCACGCGGGCGAACGCTTCTTCCCCGACAGCGAAAGCCACAGCTACGGCTACAGCAATGAGGAGATCCATATCCTCATGAAGGTGGAGACCCACAACCACCCCACCGCCATCTCACCCGACCCCGGGGCGGCCACCGGCTCGGGCGGCGAGATCCGGGACGAGGGGGCCACCGGGCGGGGCGCCAAACCGAAGGCGGGTCTCACTGGTTTTTCTGTTTCCAATCTGCGCATCCCCGGCCTGGAGCAGCCGTGGGAGAGCGACCACGGCAAGCCGGATCGGATCGTCTCCGCCCTGGAGATCATGCTGGAGGGGCCCATCGGCGGCGCCTCCTTCAACAACGAGTTCGGCCGTCCCAATCTGTGCGGCTATTTCCGCACCTACGAAGAGCGGGTGCCGGGTCCCCAGGGCGAAGAGCTGAAGGGGTATCACAAGCCGATCATGATCGCCGGCGGCCTGGGTAATATCCGCGACGAACATGTGCAGAAGACCGAATTCCCCGGCGGCACCCCACTGGTGGTGCTGGGTGGTCCCGCCATGCTCATCGGCCTGGGCGGGGGCGCTGCCTCCTCCATGGCCAGCGGCGCCTCGGCGGAAGACCTGGATTTCGCCTCCGTGCAGCGCTCCAATCCCGAGATGGAGCGGCGTTGTCAGGAGGTGATCGACGCCTGCTGGGCGCGCGGCGACGAGAGCCCGATCCTGTTTATCCACGACGTGGGTGCGGGGGGACTCTCCAACGCCCTGCCGGAGCTGGTGCACGACGCGGGTCGGGGCGGGCGCTTCGAACTGCGGGCGGTGCCCAACGACGAGCCGGGCATGTCGCCCATGGAGATCTGGAGCAACGAGGCCCAGGAGCGTTATGTGCTGGCCATCGACGCGGATCGTCTGGAGGCGTTCAAGGCGATCTGTGAACGCGAGCGCTGTCCCTACGCGGTGGTGGGGGAGGCCACCGACGAGGAGCACCTGCTGCTCGGGGACGGCCATTTCGAGAACAACCCCATCGACATCCCCATGGGCCTGCTGTTCGGCAAGCCGCCGCGCATGCTGCGGGATGTAAAACACCTGCCGTACAAAAAACCGGAACTGGACTTCAGCGGCGTGGAGCTGCGGGAGGCGGTGCGGCGCGTACTGCGTCTGCCCACGGTGGCCAATAAGACCTTTCTCATCACCATCGGCGACCGCTCCATTACCGGCCAGGTGGCGCGGGACCAGATGGTGGGCCCCTGGCAGGTGCCAGTGGCGGACCTGGCGGTGACCATCTCCGATTATCTCGGCTATACGGGCGAGGCCATGGCCATGGGCGAACGCACCCCCCTGGCCCTGATCGACGCCCCCGCCTCGGGCCGTATGGCCATCGGCGAGGCGATCACCAACCTGGCGGCGGCCGCCATCGAGCAGATCGGCGATATCAAACTCTCCGCCAACTGGATGGCCGCGGCCGGTTATCCCGGCGAGGACGCCAAACTGTTTGAGACCGTCAAGGCGGTGGGCATGGAACTCTGTCCGGCCCTGGGCATCGCCATCCCCGTGGGTAAGGACTCCATGAGCATGCGCACCGTCTGGCAGCAGGGGGGCGAGGAACGGGTGATGGCCGCGCCGCTCTCCCTTATCATCTCCGGCTTCGCGCCTGTGAGTGATGTACGTCGTACCCTGACGCCACAACTGCGCAGCGATAAGGGTGATAGCGACCTGATTCTGATCGACCTCGGCAAGGGCGCCAACCGACTCGGCGCCTCCGCCCTGGCCCAGGTCTACAAGCAGGTGGGACACCACGGTCCGGACCTGGACGACGCGGATATGGTGAAGCGTTTCTTTGCCACCATCCAGGAGCTGAACCGCGACGGGCTGCTGCTGGCCTATCACGACCGTTCCGACGGCGGCCTGCTGGCGACCCTGTGCGAGATGGCCTTTGCCGGCCGTTGCGGCATGGAGGTGCAGCTCGACGACCTGGGGGATGATGACCTGGCGGCCCTGTTCAACGAAGAGCTGGGTGCGGTGATCCAGGTGCGCCACAGCGATACCGATGACGTACTCAAGGTTCTGCACGATGCCGGGCTTGGGCGTCACAGCCATGTCATCGGCACCCTGAAGGATGCGGACAGCATCGAGATCCGCCGCGGCAGCCGTTCCCTGTTGTCCATGGGCCGCGCCGAACTGCAGCAGATCTGGTCCGAGACCACCCGCGAGATGCAGACCCTGCGCGACAACCCCGAGTGCGCCCGGGAGGAGTTCGAATGCATCGCCGAGGACGATCCCGGCATCAGCCCGCTACTCACTTTCGATCCCGCCGAGGATGTGGCCGCACCCATGATCGCCAGCGGCGCCCGTCCGCCCATGGCGATCCTGCGCGAGCAGGGGGTCAACGGCCAGATTGAGATGGCCAACTCTTTTCATCGCGCCGGCTTCGAGTGCGTGGACGTGCACATGTCCGACATCATTGAGGGCCGGGTCTCCCTGGACCGCTTCAAGGGCTTGGTGGCCTGCGGCGGCTTCTCCTACGGCGACGTGCTGGGGGCGGGGGAGGGCTGGGCCAAGTCCATCCTGTTCAATCCGCGTGCACGGGAGCAGTTTACGGCCTTCTTCCAGCGCCAGGACACCTTCGCCCTCGGGGTCTGCAACGGCTGCCAGATGCTCTCCAATCTGCATGAGCTGATCCCGGGCACCGATCACTGGCCCCACTTTGTACGCAACCGTTCCGAGCAGTTCGAGGCGCGATTCGTCACCGTGGAGGTGGAGGAGTCGGCGTCGATTCTGCTGCAAGGAATGGCGGGTTCCCGCCTCCCCATCGCGGTGGCGCATGGCGAGGGACGGGCCGAGTTTCGTGATGACGCACACCTGGAGCAGGCCCAGGCCCAGGTGACCATGCGTTTCGTGGAAAACAGCGGTGAAAGGGCGGTCCGCTATCCCGCCAATCCCAACGGTTCGCCCCAGGGGATTACTGGCCTGACCAGCGACGACGGACGGGTGACCATCATGATGCCCCATCCTGAGCGGGTGATTCGCACGGTGCAGAACTCCTGGCATCCAGACGACTGGGGGGAGGACGGCCCCTGGCTGCGGTTGTTCCGTAATGCCCGAAACTGGGTCGGGTAGTCCCGTCTCAATCGGTTAGTTCCTGAGATTCGGTAATTCCCTTTTTTTGGAATTAGAGTTGGTTTAACCTTTCCCGGCTATACTTCGTTGAGGAATGTAATAACCACCAACAAGAAGGGGAAACCCGGCGATTCATGACTCTCGGGAGAGAGCGGAGGGAGTCGTTCACGGGTTGCTTTGAAATGCAGGAGAGAAAAGCGCTTGGCCGCTTTGATCTGAATAAGATCCTGTCGGCCTCGGGGGCAACGAAAAAATCCCATCTGCTTCCAGCGGTTCTACTGCTGGGGGCTGTCTGGTGTCTGGTATTTCTGGCTTCCATGTACTGGAATGCGGGGCATCTCCAAAAGGCAACCATGGGACGGGTGCTGTCCCAGGCGGAGGCGGCCCTGAACAAGGATATGACCTACCGCCATCTGGTCTCCGATGTGGGCGGTGTCTATGTGCCTGTCGACCGGGGCGTGGAGCCCAATCCCTATCTGGCCCATATCCCGCACCGCGATGTGACCACGGAGGATGGGCGTGAGCTGACCCTGGTCAACTCCTCCTACTTCGTCCGTCTGGTGCATGACCGGGAGGCGGCCCGTTTCCCCGATGGTATCCGCGGCCATGTCACCAGCCTCAATCCACTACGCCCCGAAAATGCCCCCGATGAGTGGGAGCGGGAAGCGCTGCTGGCATTCAAGGCGGGTGCGCCCCAGTGGAGTGAGAGTTTTTCGCGGGAGGGTAAGGCGTATTTCCGGCTGATGCGGCCGCGCATTGCGATCCCGGCCTGTATCGAGTGCCATAGCAACCAGGGCTATAAGGCGGGTGATGTGCTGGGTGGGATCAGCATCACCGTGCCCATGGAATCCATGAAGGCGGAAGCGGATGAGGCGCTTTTTCGTCTCGGCATGTGGCACCTGCTGTTGTGGGCGGTGGGGATCTCCGGGCTGGTCCTCGGCTATCACCTATTACGGCGGCATGAGGGCCATATGCGGTTTTCGGCGCTGCATGATGAACTGACCGGCCTGCCCAAGCGGCTGCTGTTCATGGATCGGCTGCAGCAGCGGCTGGAGACGGCGAAGCGTCACGACCACACGGGCGCGGTGCTGTTTTTTGATCTGGACCGTTTCAAGATCATCAATGACTCCCTGGGACATGGTGTGGGGGATCAGATGTTGCGCGAGGTGGGGCGGCGCCTGCAGGCGAATCTGCGGCAAGAGGACACCGTAGCGCGGCTTGGCGGGGATGAGTTTGTGGTGCTGCTGGCGGAACTGGACTCCGATGCCGAGACGGTGGTTACCGAGGTGCAACTGGTGGCCGACAAACTACGCTCCGCATTGGCCCAGCCCTATCTCCTCGGCATACGGGAGCTGTATGCCTCCGCCAGTATCGGGATCGCCCTGTTTTCCAAGGATTCCCTGGATACCCATGAAGTGCTGCAACAGGCCGACATCGCCATGTACCGGGCCAAGCAGGCGGGAGGCGACAGCTACCATTTCTTCCTGCCCAGCATGCAGCAGGCGGCCACCGAACGGCTGGAGGCCGGACACGCCTTGCGGCTGGCGTTGGAGCGCGAAGAGTTCCAGATCTACTATCAGCCGATCCTTGATATCGCACAGCCCGGCCGTATTGTGGGCGCCGAGGCGTTGCTGCGCTGGCGGCACCCGGAACGGGGCATGGTGCTCCCCGAGGAGTTTATCGGTATCGCGGAAGAGACCGGCCTGATGCTGGACCTGGGGGATTGGGTGCTGTATCAGGTTTGCCGCCAGTTGTGGCAGTGGAACCAGGAGAGTCCCGACCTCGATTATGGTTGTATCTCGGTCAATATCAGCGCCTCGCAGTTTCACCAACCTGCCTTTGAAGCCAAGGTGATCAATGCCGCAGTCGTGGCCGAGGTAGATCCGTCCCGGCTGTGTCTGGAGGTAACGGAGAACCTGTTGGCGCGGAACCTGGATGATTCGATCACCAAGATGCAGAAGCTGCAAGCGCACGGCTTCCGCTTTTCCATTGACGATTTTGGAACCGGATGTTCTTCCCTGTTTGGCCTAAAACAACTGCCCATGGACAGCCTGAAGATCGACCACTCCTTTGTGGGCGGTATCCATGGCGATGAGGGTCATACGGCGATTGTGGAGTCCACCCTGGCCATGTGTTCGCGCATGGGCTTCATGACGGTGGCCGAGGGTGTGGAGACCGAAGAGCAGTTGGCGTTTCTGGCCGCGGGCCGCTGCGACTATTACCAGGGATTTCTGTTCAGCGAACCAGTGCCCGCCGCGAAATTTGAAGAGCTGTTGCGGAGCGGCGTTTAGTCAGCGCGGCCTTCCAGTATCCGTTCCACCGTATCCACGATGGCCTGGGTCTGGGGGTCCACCTCGATATTGACCGAATCCCCCGCCTTGCAGCTTCCCATATTGGTCCGCTCCAGGGTTTCGGGGATCAGGTTGACGTTGAACTCGGCGCCTTCCACCTCACCGATGGTGAGGCTGATACCGTCGATGCCAATATAGCCCTTGGCGAAGATGTATTTGCCCAGCTCAGGCGGCAGCCGGAACCAGACCTGACGGTTGTTTTCGCTGTCCAGCACCCGCGTGATTTCGGCCATGGCGATGATATGGCCGGACATCTGATGACCGCCGATTTCGTCACCGAAGCGGGCGGCGCGCTCGAAGTTGACCCGGTCGCCGACCTTCAACAGACCCAGGTTGGTGACCCGCAGGGTCTCCTGCATCAGATCAAACGTTACCCGGTCGCCGTCCATGCGGACCACGGTAAGGCAGCAACCGTTGTGGGCCACGGAGGCGCCCGGCTTCAGGCCGTCCAGATACTCCTGGGGGAGGCGGATGGTGTGGGTACGGAAATTCTCCTTCTCCACAATATCCACCACTTCGGCGGTGCCCTGAACGATGCCCGTAA
>JBNKPL010000047.1:0-1530 GCA_050295355.1 Sedimenticolaceae bacterium | reverse complement strand
GAGGCGGATGGTGTGGGTACGGAAATTCTCCTTCTCCACAATATCCACCACTTCGGCGGTGCCCTGAACGATGCCCGTAAACATGGCGGGTTCTCCGTGGTCTGCCCCCGGAACAATCCGGGCGTTACAGGAAGTTCGTGCTGTGCAGCTGGCGCGCCTGCAGGGTGTTCTCCAGCAGGGTGGCGATGGTCATGGGGCCGACGCCGCCCGGGACCGGGGTGATCCAGCCCGCTTTCTCCTTGCAGGACTCGTAATCCACGTCGCCACACAGGGTGCCGTCCTCACGGCGGTTCATACCCACATCGATGACGATGGCGCCCTCCTTGATCCAGTCGCCCGGCACAAATTCCGCACGGCCGATGGCGACCACCAGGATATCCGCATTGCGTGCCTTCTCCGCCAGATCCTTGGTGCGGCTGTGGCAGACGGTGATGGTGCAGCGAGCGGCCAGCAGTTCCAGGGCCATGGGGCGGCCGACGATATTGGACTGGCCGATGATCACCGCATCCAGCCCTTCCAGTTTCTGGCCCGTGCGCTCCAGCATGGTCATCACGCCCTTGGGGGTGCAGGGGACGCAGGATGGGCATCTTCAGGGTCAGGCAGCCCACGTTGTAGGGGTGGAATCCGTCCACGTCCTTGGTGGGCAGGATACGTTCGATCACCGCCTTCTCGTCGATATGGTCCGGCAGCGGGAGCTGCACCAGGATACCGTCGATCTCGTCGCGGGAATTTAGTTCGTCGATGAGCTTCAGCAGGGCGGCCTGACTGATGTCGGCGTCCAGCTTATGCAGTTCCGAGAGGAATCCCACCTCTTCGCAGGAGCGTTGCTTGTTGCGGACGTAGACCTGGGAGGCGGGGTCCTCGCCGACCAGCACCACGGCCAGCCCAGGCGGGCGTTTCCCTGCTGCGGTCATCTCCGAGACCTCTTCCTTGATGCCTTTGCGAATATCGGCGGCGATCGCCTTCCCGTCCAGAATCTGCGCACTCATTATTTCTACATCCACACCCGATTTGAGAAAAAACAGGTGGCGCATGATACAGGAAAAGCGTCCAAGAATCATGGCTCTTATGGCCAAATTGTCATTGACCTGATAAGGCAGCCTGCGTATCATTCCGCTTCTTTGCCGTAAGGCGGAGAGGCCCGGATAACGGGGTATAGCGCAGTCTGGTAGCGCGCCTGCTTTGGGAGCAGGATGTCGGGGGTTCGAATCCCTCTACCCCGACCAACGTGTCCCGCAGCAGAATCGACAATGCGCCCGTAGCTCATCTGGATAGAGCATCGGCCTTCTAAGCCGAGGGTAGCAGGTTCGAATCCTGCCGGGCGTGCCATTTAAGTGGCAACAATTAAAAGAAACACCAGTTTAGTGGTGGGTGTAGCTCAGTTGGTAGAGCCCTGGATTGTGATTCCAGTCGTCGTGGGTTCGAGTCCCATCATCCACCCCAATTTTCCAATGGGCCATTAGCTCAGTTGGTAGAGCAGTGGACTCTTAATCCATTGGTCGTAGGTTCGAATCCTACATGGCCCACCAA
>JBNKPL010000046.1:0-17830 GCA_050295355.1 Sedimenticolaceae bacterium | reverse complement strand
CTCGCCCAGGGCAATACGATATTCGCGGAAGCGGACGTTGTTGCGGATGAGGTAGAGCCGCTTTTCGGATTTGATCACCAGCACCCGGTCCGCCTTGGGCAGGTCCACCTCTGAGGCCATTGCCGAATGGAGCAGCAGCGCCAGAAACAGAAGGGCGAGACCGGCTACTCCTGTTCTTTGGATTCGGGGAATTCCGGCCACGGATCGATCTCTTGCAACAGTTTGATGGCGGGGGGATGTTCCTGGGCGGCGGCGAGGCGCAGCCATTTCAGGGCCGCCTCCTGGTCCTTTTCCACTCCGAAACCGCGCCAGTAGAGGGTGCCCACCATGTACTGGGCGTGGGGATGACCGAGGCGCGCCGCCTTTTCATACCAGATGAAGGCGCGCTCCATATCCTCGGGGGTGCCCTGGGCGAGGTAGAACTTCTCGGCGTACAGGGTCATGGCGCTGGCGCTACCGCCGTGGGCGGCGATCTCGCACCACAGCAGCGCCTTTTCCGCGTCCTTCGGTACGCCCTTGCCGTAACTGTAGATATAACAGAGCCGATGCTGGGCCACTTCACTCCCGTCACCAGCGAGTTTGGTCAGGGCCTCAAGGTCGGCGGCGTCGAGGGTGGTGGGCGGTTCTTCCGAAAACGCGGGGGCGGCTGCCCAAATCGTGGAGAGCAGCGCGGCAAGAAATCTTTTATTAAGGCTAGAGACCGTTGGCATCATTCACGCAGCGGATACCGTCCACCGAAATCTCTTCGATCTTTTCCGTTTCCAGATTGGCGGTCCATGCGCGGATGGCGGGCTCCAGATACTCCTCATAACTGAACTCGGCGATGGCGGCCACATGGGAATCCGGCTTCTTGTCCCGTTCGCAGGTGGTGTAGGCCATCACATGGCTCTCCGCGTTCATTGAAAACTGCACATGGTGGCGGTATTCAAAGACGGCGCTCTCATCCTGATAACCCGTGATCTTGCGCAGCACCAGATAGAACTCGTTCCCGTCCTGGTACAGCTCAAAGATGTGGGTGGAGTCCTCCTTTCCAATGAGCGCGGCGCCCCACTCCTCCATGCCGGCAAAAGAGGGCTCCTCTGCGAAGGCCTGACCCGCGGTCAGGAGCAGAAATAGCATGATCGCTCTTTTCATCATGGTGATAGCCCCTTGGGTATCCTCTTCCCTGCGGAGAATTCTAGCGCAAGCGGCCCGCCAGTTCTTCCCTCGATTGGCCCGGTTTTCCTGGGGAAGTTCACACTTCCCCGGGATACTGCACCAGAATCGCATGGCGCTCGCCCTCGGTCATGGGAAGTTGCAACGGTTTGATCTCCGCGCTGAGACCGCTTTGTTCCAGGGGTGTGATCTCTTCCTCCGGCGCCGTGCCCTTCATGGCCACCAGTTGCGCGCCCGCCGCCGCCAGGTGCCGGGTCAGCTCCATGATTTTGGGCAGGGCAGCGAAGGCGCGGCAGGTGATGGTGTGGTAGCCCTCGTCCGGCTTGTGATCCTCCACCCGGCCCTGCACCACCACCACGTTTTCCAGCCTCAGTTCCATGCGCGCCTGTTGCACAAAGCGGGTCTTCTTGCCGTTGGAGTCGAGCAGGGTAAACGAGCTATCGGGCAGGGCGATGGCCAACGGGATGCCGGGCAGTCCCGCGCCAGTGCCCACGTCCAGAATGCGTTGTCCCTGGATAAAGGGGAGGATGGAGAGGGAGTCGAGCAGCTGGCGGGGGACCATCTCCTTCGGATCGCGCACGGCGGTAAGGTTGTAGGCGCGGTTCCATTTCAGCAACAGGGCGAGATAGTCGAGCAGCTTTTGTTGCTGGCTATCGCTGAGGGAGATGTCCATCTCCGCCAGGCCTTTTTGCAGTTGTTCACGCCAGAGGGTTAGGGGGGGCTGGGTGGTCATGGGGTTTGTGTTGCCTTGGGCGTTGGCGAGCTGTCTTTTGATCCCCTCTCCCTGGCCCTCTCCCTGAGGGAGAGGGGATTGTTCGTTTTGAATCCCGTGCTTGTAAGGATCATTTCGATTTCCGTTTCAGGTGAATCAGCAACAGGGAGATGGCGGCGGGGGTGACGCCGGGGATGCGCCCGGCCTGGCCGATGGTCCCGGGTTTGGCGCGGATCAGTTTTTCCCGCACCTCGGAGGAGAGGCCGCGCACCTTTTCGTAATCAAAGGTGTCCGGCAGTTTTACCGCCTCGTTGGCGCGGGCGCGTTCGATCTCCATCTGCTGGCGGTCGATATAGCCCGCGTAGCGGACCTGGATCTCCACCTGCTCCGCCACTTCGGGCTCACTCACCCCGGGGCCGATGCCTTCGATGCGCTGTAGTTTTTCATAGCTCACCTCCGGGCGGGCCAGCAGGTCCAGGGCGCGCACCTCGCGGGAGATGGAGGTGTCGAGTTCCCGCTGCACCGCCTCCCCCAGCGGGGTGTTGGGCAGCACCCAGATATCGCGCAGCCGCTGGCGCTCCTGTTCGATGCCTTCGCGCTTGGCCTCGAAGACGCGCCAGCGCTCGTCGGGGACCAGCCCCAGTTTGCGCCCGCTCTCGGTGAGCCGCAGATCGGCATTATCCTCGCGCAGCAGCAGGCGGTATTCGGCGCGGCTGGTGAACATGCGATAGGGTTCATTGGTGCCCTTGGTCAGGAGGTCGTCCACCAGCACCCCAAGATAGGCCTCGTCCCGGCGCGGGCACCAGGGTTCTTGATCGCGGATCTTCAGCACCGCATTGAGTCCCGCCAGCAACCCCTGGGCGGCCGCCTCTTCATAGCCCGTGGTGCCGTTGATCTGGCCGGCGAAAAAGAGCCCCTCGATGGGCTTGGTCTCCAGGCTGGGACGCAGGTCGCGGGGATCAAAAAAATCATATTCGATGGCGTAGCCGGGCCGGGTGATGCGGGCTTTTTCAAAACCCTTCATGGAACGGACCAACGCGTACTGCACATCGAAGGGGAGCGAGGTGGAGATGCCGTTGGGGTAGATCTCGTTGCTGGTGAGCCCTTCGGGTTCGATAAAGATCTGGTGCGACTCTTTATCGGCGAAGCGCACGATCTTGTCCTCAATGGAGGGACAGTAACGCGGCCCGATGCCCTCGATCACCCCCGTATACATGGGCGAGCGGGAGAGTCCGCCACGGATGATCTCGTGGGTCCGCTCATTGGTGTGGGTGATGTGGCAGCACACCTGCTGCGGATGATCCGCCGCGGTCCCCAGAAAGGAGAACACGGGGACCGGGTCATCGCCGGGCTGGGCCTGTAGTTCACTGTAGTCGATGCTGCTGCTGTCGATGCGCGGCGGGGTGCCGGTCTTCAAACGCTGCACCCGAAACGGCAGCTCGCGCAATCGTTTGGCCAGGGCGTTGGCGGGCGGGTCTCCGGCGCGGCCCCCTTCGTAGTTGCTGAGTCCGATATGGATACGGCCGGCGAGAAAGGTCCCGGCGGTGAGCACCACGGCGCGGGCCTTGAACTGCAACCCCATCTGGGTCACCACCCCGGTCACCCGGTCGCCTTCCACAATCAGGTCATCCACCGCCTGCTGAAACAGATCCAGGTTTTCCTGCGACTCCAGGGCGTGACGGATGGCCGCCTTGTAAAGGATGCGGTCCGCCTGGGCGCGGGTGGCGCGCACCGCCGGGCCCTTGCGCGAATTGAGGATGCGGAACTGGATGCCGCCCCGGTCCGCCGCCCGGGCCATGATCCCGCCGAGGGCGTCCACCTCCTTCACCAGATGGCCCTTGCCGATACCGCCGATGGCGGGATTGCAGCTCATCTGCCCCAGGGTCTCGATGTTGTGACTGAGCAGCAACGTGCGCGCGCCCATACGCGCGGCGGCGAGGGCCGCCTCGGTCCCGGCATGGCCGCCGCCGATGACAATGACATCGTATTCCTGGGTGGAAAGCATGCGCTATTTTAGACTTTGCGGTGGGAGAGAACGATAGGGTATTTGGAAAAAGAATATATTTGCCACAGAGTACACAGAGATCACTGGGAATATTGGTTCCCTCCCCGCAAGCGGGGCGGGTTAGGGTGGGGAGCAAAAGATATACGAACTTTAAGACTCCCCCTCCTAGCCTCCCCCGCTCACGGGGGAGGAACAGGACGTGTGCAGCATCTTTTCTCTGTGACCTCTGTGTGCTCTGTGGCTAATTCTTATTCGATCAAAGCTTCGCCAGCTCTTCCCGCAGCTTTTGCTCAATCATGCCCTTCATGGGTTTCAGCATCAGGCCCAGGTCCACTTCGATCAAAAGCTGGCTTTCATTCACCAACAGTTTTCCCTTGGCGCCGGGGCGGGAGAAGCTGATCTGTTTGTCTTCCACTTTGCACGGGGCTTCAATTTTCTGCTCCAGACGTACAGCGAATTTTTCCAGCAGAGGAGGGATTTCCTCTTCGCTAAACTGGTGGGGGTGGGTGATGAAGATGTCGGACATGGTTTTCCTTAGGTGGTTGGTGGGACAGGGTCCCACCCTATGAAAATATGTGTTTCCAGGAACGAAAAGCGTTTGCCACAGAGACATAGAGTTCACAGAGAATATATATTTACTCCCCCTCCTGGCCTCCCCCGCTTGCGGGGGAGGAACAAAAACCTCCGTGAACTCTGTGTGCTCTGTGGCTAATAATTCAAAATCCCTATTTGCCGATGCAGAAGGAGGAGAAGATCTCCCCCAACAAATCGTCGGCCGTGAATTCGCCCGTGATCTCGGCCAGCGCATTCTGCGCCTGGCGCAGGTCCTCCGCCAGCAGTTCGCCTGAGCCGCTCTCGCTAAGCGCCGCCGCGCCGCTTTCGAGAAAATCACCCGCCCGCTCCAGGGCGTCCAGATGACGGCGGCGGGCGATGAATTCCCCTTCCTGTTCGCCCTGATAGCCCATGCTCTCTTTCAGGTGCTGGCGCAACAGCTCCATGCCGTCACCCGTCACCGCGGAGAGGGCCAGCTCGGTTGCGGACTCACTCTTTTCTATACCCGGGCTCTTTCCGCTCACATCAATCTTGTTGCGCACGAAGGTAACGGGCACCCCTTGGGGTAGGCCGCTGCGGTCGAACTGCAGATGATCGGGGTCGGACTGGTCGTCGAATACCCAGAGTATGCGGTCCGCCTTGGCGATCTCCTCTTTGGCGCGGCGCACCCCCTCCTGTTCCACCCGGTCGCCCGTCTCGCGCATGCCCGCGGTGTCGATCAGGTGCAGGGGCATACCGTCGATCTGGATACGTTCGCGCAGCAAATCCCGCGTGGTGCCCGGGATCTCGGTGACGATGGCGGCCTCCCATCCGGCCAGGGCGTTCATCAGGCTGGACTTGCCCGCGTTGGGGCGGCCGGCGATCACCAGGTTCATGCCGTCACGCATGAGGCGGCCCGTGGCGGCGCTTTTGCGCACCTGCTCCAGTTGCTCACGGATCGCCCGCAGGTCGTCGCGCACCTTGCCGTCGGAGAGGAAGTCGATCTCCTCTTCGGGAAAATCCATGGCCGCTTCCACATACATGCGCAACTGGATCAGCCCATCCACCAGTTGATGAATACGTTCGGAAAAGACGCCATCCAGGGAGCGCACCGCCAGGCGCGCCGCCGCCGCGGTGCTGCTCTCGATGAGATCGGCGATCGCCTCCGCCTGGGCCAGATCCAGTTTGTCGTTAAGGAAGGCGCGCTGGCTGAACTCGCCGCCGTGGGCCACGCGCGCGCCCAATTGCACCACCCGCTGCAACAGCAGGTCCATCACCACCGGGCCGCCATGGCCCTGAAGTTCTAAAACTTCTTCGCCAGTGAAGGAGTTGGGGGCGGGAAAGTAGAGGGCGATCCCTTCGTCCATGGCTTCGCCGTCGCCGTCTCGAAAACGGGCGAAGGTGGCGTAGCGGGGCTTGGGCAGTTGGCCGAGGATGGCCCGGGCGATGGCTGGAACCTCTGGCCCGGAGATGCGGACCACACCGACGCCACCCCGTCCGGGCGGGGTGGCAACGGCGGCGATGGTGTCCTTTTTATACAAAGGCGCTCGAGATTAAGCGCTCGCCTTCTCGATCTGCCGGGTGATGTACCACTGCTGGGTGATGGAAAGCAGGTTGTTTACCACCCAGTACAGCACCAGTCCCGCCGGGAAGAAGGCGAAAAACACGGTGAATACGAAGGGCAGGCTCATCATGATCTTGGCCTGCATGGGATCGGGCGGGGCCGGGTTCAGCTTCTGCTGCACGAACATGGATACACCCATGATCAGCGGCAGCACATAGAACGGGTCCTTGATGGAGAGGTCGTCAATCCACAGGATGAAGGGGGCCTGCCGCAGCTCCACCGCCTCGGCCAACACCCAGTAGAGGGCGATGAACACAGGGATCTGAACCAGGATCGGCAGACAACCGCCGAGGGGATTGATCTTCTCTTTTTTATAGAGATCCATCATCGCCTGATTGAGCCGCTGCTTGTCATCGCCGTAGCGGTCCTTCAGCGCCTGCATGCGCGGGGTCATCTTGCGCATGTTCGCCATGGAGCGGTAGCTGGTCTCGGAGAGTTTGAAAAACAGCGCCTTGATGATCACGGTCAAAAAGATGATCGCCCAGCCCCAGTTGCCGAGCAGGGCGTGGAGTTTACCCAACAGCCAGAAGATGGGCTGGGCAAGGACGGTGAGCCAGCCGTAATCCACGGTCAGGTCCAGGCCGGGGGCGATCTCCCGCAGTTCGTTCTGCAGTTTCGGTCCCACCACCAGGCGGGTCTCGAAGGCGTGCTCCGTACCCGGGGCCACCGCAACCGACGGGGTATAGGCGCCCAGCTGATAGCTGCCGCCGGGCAGCACCTTGCTGTAGAAATGGTTGGTCTGCTCCGCCGGGGGCACCCAGGCGCCCACGAAATAGTGCTGCAGCATGCCGATCCAGCCGCCCTGCACATCGCGCTTGAGATCCTTGTCCTCCATATCGTCGAACTTGATCTTCTCGTACTTCTCTTCCGGGCTGTAGATGGCGCCACCCGTGTAGGTGTACATGAAGGCGGACTGGCCGTTCTTTTCCGCCGGGCTGCGCACCAGCTGGCGATATTCACGGCCCGACCAGGGCAGGGCGGACATGTTGTTCACCAGATGCTGAACGGTGATGGCGTAGCTGCCGCGTTTGAAGATAAAGCGTTTGGTCACCGCAATGCCCGTATCGTTGCGCCAGACCATATCCACCGTCAGGCTGTCCACCCCGTCGGCCATGCGGTATTCGCTCTTTTCGCTCTGGTACAGGCTCTTGTGGTTGGGGGCGGTTACGCCCTTGTCCGCGATCAGTCCCGACTGGGCCAGATAGAGGTCGGGGCTATCCGGCTTCATGAGGCGGAATTTCTGATCGGGGGTATCCAGCGAGACCGGGTAGTCGTTCAGATAGAGGGTGCTGATCGTCCCGCCCTGGGTGCTGATCTCCAGCTGCAGCAGATCGGTCTCCACCCGGATAAGCTGCGCTTCGGGAGCCGCGCTGGCAACCACCGGGGCTGATGGAGTGGTGGCATCGTCGATGGTGGAGCTGGCGGAGACCGCGGGCACTCCGGAATCCGTATTCACCGCCGGGGTCGCCGGCTGATCACCCGGAACCGCTATTTCCGACTGGACGCCAGGGGCCGGGGCGGAAGCGGTTCCATAATCCTTTTCCCATGCCTGCCACAGCATAAACAGGACCATGGCCAGGGCGAGAAACAAGATCAGACGGAGATTATCCATGGGTGTCCTCAATACGACTTATCTATATAGTACAACGCCGAGAGTTACCTTTGCGCATGACGGATCCGGGTAGGAGCGCCGCGTTTTCAGGGTCGGCCTATTTTACACAGAACTCTTGCCAGTGCCGCATGAGGGATTCGAAAAGTACGGCGCTGCCCTGCTCCTGCGCCCCCCCCTTGGCCATCACCACGAAGTCCAGCGCCGGCAGTTCGTCCTGATGTTGCCGGAAACTCTCGCGGACGATCCGTTTTATCCGGTTCCGGTCCACCGCCCGTTTGATATGTTTCTTCGAGATCGCCAGCCCGAGGCGGGGATGATCCAGCGGGCCTGGCCGAGCCAGCAGGGTGAACCAGCGGTCAGCCGATTTGGAGGGGCGCTGGAATACCCAGCGAAACTCCGCGGCCTTCAGTAACCGGCTGGATCGAGGAAAACCCCCGCTGCTTTCGAACAACGGCGAATGGATCAGGGAATAAGGCGGGCGCGGCCTTTGGCGCGGCGGGCCTTGATCACGGCGCGGCCACCACGGGTAGCCATACGGGCGCGAAAACCGTGGGTGCGAACACGCTTCAGGTTTCTCGGTTGAAAGGTTCTTTTCATTTCGGTCTGCCTTAATAAATCAACGGTAGGCCTCTCCCACCATCAAATCCGGGACAAAGGCGCTGAAAAAAGAGCGGTAGGGTACTTTGCCGGGGTCTCTCCTGTCAACTGGGTCATTGATTTGTGGCGTTTTTTTTCGCCTCCCCTGTGGATAACAACAAGCTGTGGATAACTCTCCCGGTTAGGGTTAGACTCAGCGGTCTTCATCTCGCCGTACCGGCGAGCCATTTTCTGTCTGTTTGAGTAACAATAACCGTGGATTTGTGGAATAGGTGTACCGGCTATCTGGAGGGTGAACTGCCCTCCCAGGATTTCAATACCTGGATTCGGCCCCTGCAGACGGTGGAAATGGACGGGACCCTGCAGCTGCTCGCCCCCAACAGCGTAGTGTTGAATCTGGTGAAAGAGCGCTACCTGGACACCATTCAGCAGTACATCAGCAACCAGACCGGGGGCAATATGGATGTCACCGTCCAGATTGGCAGCCGGGACCGGAGCGGGCCGCGGGACGGCCAGGCCGAAAACCGCATGGCTGAACACACCATGCGTACGGGGTACGAGCCCGATCTGCGGCTGACGAGCAATATCAACAACAGTTTCACCTTCGAGACCTTTGTCGAGGGCAAGTCCAACCAGCTGGCGCGGGCCGCCTCCATTCAGGTGGGCGAAAATCCCGGTAGCGTAAACAACCCGCTGTTCATCTACGGCGGGGTGGGGCTAGGCAAGACCCATCTCATGCACGCCATCGGCAATCTCATCCTCGCCCGCAAGCCCAACGCCCGGGTGGTCTATCTCCATTCGGAGGGTTTTGTGGCGCAGATGGTCAAGGCGTTGCAGAACAACAAGATCGATGAGTTCAAGCGGCGTTACCGCTCGGTCAATGCGCTGCTCATCGATGATGTCCAGTTTTTCGCCGGCAAGGAGCGCTCCCAGGAGGAGTTCTTCCACACCTTCAACGCCCTGTTCGAATCCCAGCAGCAGATCGTCCTCACCAGCGACCGGTTCCCGAAAGAGGTATCCGGGCTGGAGGAGCGGTTGCGCTCCCGCTTCGGCTGGGGCCTGACCGTTGCCATTGAGCCGCCGGATCTGGAGACCCGGGTGGCGATCCTGAAAAAGAAGGCCATTCAGTTGTTCGGGATTGATCTCCCCAATGAGGTGGCCTTCTTCATCGGCAAACGGGTGCGCTCCAATATCCGCGAACTGGAGGGGGCCTTGCGGCGCATCGTCGCCAACGCCCAGTTTACCGGTCGCCCCATTACCATGGACTTCGCCAAGGATGCCCTGCGCGACATGCTGGCGGCGCAGGACAAGATGGTTACCATTGAGAACATTCAAAAGACGGTGGCAGAATACTTCAAGATCCGAACTTCCGATCTGCTCTCCACCAGCCGCAGCCGGGCTGTGGCCAGACCGCGGCAGATCGCCATGACCCTGGCGAAGGAGTTGACCAACCACAGCCTGCCGGAGATCGGGAATTCCTTTGGTGGCCGCGATCACACCACCGTGCTCTATGCCACCCGCAAGGTGGCGGAACTGCGCGAAGCGGACCACCGGGTGGAAGAGGACTATAACAACCTGTTGAGAACTCTTACCAATTAATGGGGATAACTTGTGGATTGTTTGGCGCTGGTCATGACATGATACTGTTATCCACAATCTATAAACAGCTTTCCCGCTGTTTCACAACAGGTTGCTAACAGGCAAAAACAGTTGTAACTTTTTGAAAAATAAATAGTATTTTTACTTAATGCACAGATTTGTCCGTGCTTAATAACAACAGTAAACATTAAATAACATTAATTTGTTTACGAGAGCGTAACGATGAAAATAGTAACAAACAGGGAATTGCTGCTTAAACCGTTGCAGATGGTCGGGGGAGTGGTGGAGCGTCGTCAGACGCTACCTATCCTTGCAAACATCCTGGTCAATGTAGGCAACGGTAAGCTGAATATCACCGCTACCGATCTGGAAGTGGAGCTGAAAACCAGTGTCGCAGTGGATGCGAGCGAAGAGTTTGATTTCACGCTGCCGGCGAGAAAATTCATCGATATCTGCAAGGCACTCCCCGAAGAGTCGGAGATTGAGTTGGCAGTGGAAGGCGAGAAGGCGCAGATGAAGGCCGGGCGGAGCCGCTTCACTCTGGGCGTCCTTCCGGCTCAGGACTATCCGGCCATGGAGTCCACCAAGACTATTCACACCTTCAGCATGCAGGAAGGTCAGCTCAAGTCGCTGATCGACAGCACCCACTTTGCCATGGCGCAGCAGGATGTACGCTACTACCTGAACGGCATGCTGCTGGAGAAACAGGGCGAGTTTGTCCGTACCGTGGCCACCGATGGCCATCGCCTGGCGATCAGCGAACAAAAGTGCGCGGGCGTGGGGGATGGTGATTTCCAGGTAATACTGCCCCGAAAGGCGGTGCTGGAGATCGGCCGCATGCTGGACGATGGCGAGCAGAGTATCGGGGTCGAGGTTGGGGCCAACCATGTACGCCTGAGCATCGGCGAGACCCTGTTCACCACCAAACTGATCGACGGCAAGTTTCCCGATTATCAGAAGGTGATCCCGCAGGATTCCGACAAGGTGGTTACCGCCGACCGGGAGCAGTTGCGCCAGGCCCTGCACCGCACCTCCATTCTCTCCAATGAGAAATACCGCGGCATCCGCTTCAGTTTCAAGAACGGCGCCCTTGGGCTGCTGGCCCACAACCCGGAACAGGAAGAGGCGGAAGAGGAGATGGAGATCGACTACCAGGGTGGTGATCTGGCCATCGGCTTCAATGTGGGCTATCTGATCGATGTGCTCTCCACCGTGGGGACCGAGCGGATCGAAATGAACCTCAAAGACGAGAACAGCAGCTGCATCATCTCCGGCATCGGGGATGAAGAGAGCCGCTATGTTGTGATGCCCATGAGGCTTTAACCTCAGGATAAACAAACGACCAGAGAAGAGAGAGGGGGCGGCAAGCCCCCTCTCTTGTTTAAAACGGCGCTGAAACCATGTCTTTGGAGCTAATCCGAATCAGCCACCTCAGAAACATCCGCGAGATGGAGCTGACGCCAGCGCCCGGGGTGAATCTGATCTGGGGCGAGAACGGCTCCGGCAAGACATCCATACTGGAGGCGATCTACCTGCTGGGCCGGGGCGTCTCGTTCCGGAACCGCCAGTCCGGCTCCTACATCCAGAGCGAAGAGGATCATCTGGATCTTTTCGCCCGGGTGAACGCCCGGGAGGGGCGCCGGGTATCAGTGGGGCTGCGCAAGGGACGCAGCGAATCGGAGGCGCGCGTGGACGGGAAACGGGTTCGCTCCGTTTCGGAACTGGCGCAAAACCTGCCCATCGCCATCATCACACCCAAGACACACGAGATCCTGGAGCGCGGTCCCCAGTACCGGCGGCGTTTCCTGGATTGGGGGGTGTTTCACGTGGAACACTCCTACCGGCTTTTGGCGGAGCGTTATCAGCGCGCGCTACAGCAGCGGAACGCCGCGCTGCGCAAGCGGGTTATGGAGACCTCCGTATGGGACCGGGAGCTGTGCGAGAGCGGGGAGGAGATCAACCGGGTTCGGGAGCGCTATCTGGATCAGCTGCGCGAAGAGCTGCAAAAGGTGATGTCGCGCCTGCTGGAAAACCGGGAGATCCAGTTGGAGTGGCGCAGGGGCTGGCCGGCGGATACGACGCTGGAGCAGGCAATGGGCCGGGCCAAAAAAGAGGATGTCGCCCGCGGCTACACCAAGTTTGGTCCCCACCGGGCGGATCTGCTGGTACGCCTGGATGGGGAGCTGGTGGAGAAACGGGCCTCCCGGGGCCAGCAGAAGCTGACCGTGGCGGCCATGCATATCGCCCAGACCGGAGTGGCGCGGGCGGCGGCGGGGGTCAATACGGTGATTATGGTGGACGATCTGCCCGCGGAGCTGGATTCGCCCAACCGTAAGGCCCTTATGCGAGAACTGGCGGATGGCCGACAGCAGGTGTTTGTCACCGGGATTGAGCGGGATATCTTCAGGGATATACCCATCGAGCAGGTGTTTCACGTGGAACATGGGGCGCTGAGATAGGGTCGCTAAGGGGGGTATCCAGGGGTTGGTGCGTGTATAATGGTTCCCCTGTTTTCAGGAGTTTTCTATGAGTTACGACTCTTCCAGCATTAAGGTGCTCAAAGGGCTCGACGCCGTCCGCAAGCGTCCGGGCATGTATATCGGCGATACGGACGATGGGACCGGCCTCCACCATATGGTGTTCGAGGTGGTGGATAACTCCATCGACGAGGCCCTCGCCGGGCACTGTACCGAGATCAGGGTGGTCGTGCATGAAGACCAGACGGTTACGGTCTCCGACAACGGCCGCGGCATCCCGGTGGATATTCATCCGGAAGAGAACCGTTCCGCGGCGGAAGTGATCATGACGGTCCTGCATGCGGGCGGTAAATTCGACGATAACTCCTACAAGGTCTCCGGCGGTCTCCATGGTGTGGGTGTATCCGTGGTCAACGCCCTATCGGAGCAGCTGATCCTGACCATCTCCCGCCAAGGCAAGAAATACCGGCAAGAGTACAAGATGGGCGAACCGCTGGCCCCGCTGGCGGAGATCGGCGACACCGACCGGACCGGAACCACCATCACCTTCAAGGCGAGTTCCGAAACCTTCACCAATATCGAATTCCATTACGACATCCTGGCCAAGCGCCTGCGGGAGCTTTCGTTCCTGAATTCCGGGGTGCGGATCGTGCTGCGGGACGAGGGCAAGGACCGGGAAGATGTCTTTGAATATCAAGGCGGTATCAAGGCCTTCGTTGAGCATCTGAACCGCAAGAAGACCGCCCTCCATGAACAGGTGTTCTATTTCACCGCTGAGCGCAACGACATCGCGGTAGAACTCGCCATGCAGTGGAATGAGTCCTATCAGGAGAGCATCTTCTGCTTCACCAACAACATCCCCCAGCGGGACGGCGGCACCCACCTGGCGGGATTCCGCGCCGGACTGACCCGCACCCTGAACCAGTACATCGAAAAAGAGGGGCTGGCCAAGAAACAGAAGGTCAACACCTCCGGCGACGACGCCCGGGAAGGCCTCACCGCGGTGTTGTCGGTGAAGGTGCCGGATCCAAAATTCTCCTCCCAGACCAAGGACAAGCTGGTCTCTTCCGAGGTGAAGGGGATCGTGGAGACCCTGCTGGCGGACAATCTGGGTGATTTCCTCATGGAGAACCCGGGCGACGGCAAGGCCATCGCCGGCAAGATGATCGAGGCGGCGCGCGCCCGCGAGGCGGCCCGCAAGGCGCGGGAGATGACCCGGCGCAAGGGGGTGCTGGATATCGCCGGACTCCCCGGCAAGCTGGCGGACTGCCAGGAGAAGGACCCCTCCCAGTCGGAACTGTTCCTGGTGGAGGGTGACTCCGCGGGCGGTTCCGCCAAGCAGGGCAGGGACCGCCGCACCCAGGCGATCCTGCCGCTGAAGGGCAAGATCCTGAACGTGGAGAAGGCGCGGTTCGACAAGATGCTCTCCTCGGCGGAGGTGGGCACCCTGATCACCGCCCTCGGCTGCGGCATCGGCCGGGAGGAGTTCGATCCCGACAAACTGCGTTATCACCGCATCATTATCATGACCGACGCGGACGTGGACGGCGCCCATATCCGTACCCTGCTGCTCACCTTTTTCTACCGCCAGATGCCGGAACTGATCGAGCGGGGCCACATCTACATCGCCCAGCCGCCCCTCTACAAGGTGAAGAAGGGCAAACAGGAGCAGTACCTGAAGGATGACGCCGATCTGAACCGCCATCTGCTGCAGACCGGCCTGGACCAGGCGGAGCTGTATGTGGCGGAAGGCGTACCACCCCTGGCCGATACCGCCCTGGAGAGTCTGGCGCAGCAGTACCAGGCGGTCATGGCCACGGTTAACCGCCTCTCCAAGCGCTATGACCAGGCCTTCGTCGAGAGCCTGATCTATAATCCGCGGGCGGACGATAACATATTGAATAATAAAGAAAATCTTGCGTCCTGGCTGGGAGATCTGGCGGCCTACATCAATGCGGAGCGCGGGATATCGGACCAGTATGTGCTGGAGCTGGCGGAGGCCACGGAAGAGCAGTCCGAGAGTATACGGATCATTCATCGTGTTCACGGTATCGACACCGAGACGCTGCTGCCCATGGAGTTCTTCGCCAGCGGCGAATACCGCAAGATCGCGGACCTGGGCGCGCAGCTTCACGGCCTCCTCTCCGATGGCTCCTATGTACGCCGGGGCGAGCGCACCCTGGAGGTGACCAGCTTCCGCCAGGCCCTGGAGTGGCTGCTGGAAGAGGCGAAGCGGGGCCAGAACATCCAGCGCTACAAGGGGCTGGGTGAGATGAACCCGGATCAGCTCTGGGATACCACCATGAATCCCGAGACCCGGAGGCTGCTCAGGGTGGATATCGAGGACGCGGTGGGAGCGGATATAATATTTACCACTCTAATGGGCGATCAAGTGGAGCCTAGGCGCGAATTTATCGAGCAAAATGCGCTTATGGTGGAAAATCTGGACGTTTAGCGGGTTGTTCCTGGTGGGGTAGGACCCCACCAAACGGGTCTCACCATTACCCCGGGGTCGATTCTGGTGGGGATATAGCCACAGAGGGCACAGAGTTCACGGAGGGAAGGCCGTTAATCCATTGCCGTGGTTGTATCGGCTGCCAGGGCTGTTCACATCAACTATCCTTTTCATCGCGGCGGGCCGCCGCTCCCACCCATTCGGATTTTACTCGAGGCAAAAAGAGCACCTGCGGGAGCCGCGACCTCGCGGCGAAAGAGATTGGCGGGGTGTCAGGTCACTTTTCCCAGGCTGGCTTTCCCTGCAGATGCATCAAAACCACCACCCTCAGTGATCTCTGTGCCCTCTGTGGCAAATATCTATTCGCCGCCGCCGATCGTGCACCCCGGCAAGGCCTGCGTCGCCGATTCGATCCACTCCTCCACCCGTTGGTTGATCTCCGACGCCTTGAGCCCCTTGGTCTCGATGAGAGGCCCCACCACCAATTGAATGGTGCCCGGATATTTACGGAGATCCCGCCGGCGCCAAAATACCCCGGCGTTGTGGGCGATGGGCACGATGGGATAACCGGATTTTTCCGCCAGCATGGCGCCGCCGATGCCGTAACGTTTCTGCTCGCCGGGCGCGGTGCGCGTCCCTTCGGGGAAGATCACCACCCACTCGCCGTTTTCTAACCGCGCGGTACCCTCCTGGATCACCTGCTTGATCGCCTTCCTGCCCGCGCTGCGGTCAATGCCGATGGCGCGGGCCGCGGCCAGGGCCCAGCCGAAGAAGGGGACGCGGAGCAGCTCTTTTTTCAATACCCACGCCTGGTTGGGCGGCAAAAAACAGCGCAGGGACATGGTCTCCCAGGTGGATTGGTGCTTGGCCATAATGATGGCGTTCTCTTTCGGAAAGTGCTCATCCCAACCGTGGATCTCATAGTTGAGGCCGCAAGAGATCTTCAGCAGCCACATATTGACCCGGCCCCAGGCGTTGCCGAACCAGCCCACGCCCCTGGGCGATAGAAACCAGCCGATGGTGAACATGGGGATGGCCAGCAGCACCGTGGCCACCATCATGAAGAAGAAATAGATCAGAGAACGAAACAGGATCATCCGGCATTTTCCTTTAACAACGCATCTACCGCCCGGGCGAGATCATCATATACGGGGACCGCCGAATCACCATCCAGTTGTCCCAAAGTCTTCCGGCCCTTGCCCGTAAGCACCAGGATCGGCCGGGCGTCTACCGCCGCCGCCGATTCCAGATCACGCAGACTGTCGCCAATCACTGGCACATTGCGCAGATCCACGCGGTAGCGTTCTCGAATCTGATGCAGCAATCCCGGCAAGGGTTTGCGGCAGTTGCAGTGATCGTCCGGGGTATGGGGACAGAAAAGGATCTCTTCGATCCAGCCGCCCGCATCATTCAACATACGGTTCATTTTTCCGTGGATGGCGGCGAGGGTTTGCAGATCATAGTAACCGCGTCCCACGCCGGACTGGTTGGTGGCCACCAGCACGGTATAGCCCGCCTGGTTGAGGCGGGCTATGGCCTCCAGGCTACCCGGGATCGGAATCCACTCATCGGGCGACTTGATATAGGCGTCGGAGTCTTCGTTAATGACGCCGTCGCGGTCGAGGATGATCAGTTTTATAGATTTTTTATTAGCCACAGAGGACACAGAGTTCACGGAGGTTAGTTGTTATTTGATATTCAGGTTGTTTCTATTGTCAGCAGTGTATTCTTGGCTATCACTTTTTTCATCGCGGCGGGTCGCCGCTCCCACTGGTTGGAGCAAGGCCCATCCCATAATCATATACCTCTTGTAGGGTGGGACCCTGTCCCACCATTTCTGGCTCGGTGTGATTTATAGCCACAGAGGGCACAGAGCTCACGGAGGTTATTGGGGTGGTTTCTGATCTTCGCTAAGTATCGATAATAGCTCCAGGTATTCTCTTGCTCGGTACATATTAGAGCGTCCCTTCTCCCCCAGGGATCTCGATACCCGGAGGGTGGAAGGACAGGATGAGGGGATCAACAAATAGCTTTTCAAATCCCCTCACCCCAACCCTCTCCCTTAGGGAGAGGGGGCTAAATGGCTGGACGCAGCGAAAACTTTACCTCAGTGAGCTCTGTGCTCTCTGTGGCTAAACCCCTTCATTCCATATCCCGGAACTCAGACACCCGAATCCGCCCATTCACCATGCGCGATTCCCGCTTCATGAGTTTGTCCATCTTCTGCCAGAACGCCTCGTTCAGGTCGAACTCTTGGGCGATGGCGGTGCCCATCACCAGGATCATCAGGTCGGCCACCTCTTCCGCCAGCGCCTCGCGGCTCTTGCCCTTGGTGACGCAGGAGGAGATCTCGCCCAGCTCTTCCGCCATCAGGGCGATGCGGTAGTTCATCTCTTCGCCGCCGGTCTCGCGAAAGCGATGCTTGTCGTGGAAGGCCTGCACCTCCGACATCATGGCCTTCCAGGAATCGTCTTGCCTGTCCATGCGTTCTACTTAGGACTGAAGATGAGAGACATCCGCCACTTCCAGGAACAGGCTGCCCAGCTGGTTGAGCAGGGCCAGCCGGTTGCCGCGCACGGCCAGGTCGTCGTCCATAACCATCACTTCATCGAAAAAACGGTCCACGGAGCCGCGCAGCCGCGCCAGTTCCCGCAGGGTTCCTTCGTAATCGGCCTTCTGCAGCAGGGGGGCGACTGTTTCGGTCAGGGCCTCAATCTCCTGGTGCAGGCTCTTCTCTTCATCCTGCTGGAACAGGCCCGGGTTCACCTCGGCGGGGATCTCGCTGTCCGCCTTGCGCAGGATGTTGCGGATGCGCTTGTTGGCGGCGGCCAGGGCCTCGGCCTCGGCGAAGTGGCCGAACTGGATCACCGCATGCAGCCGCCGGTCGAAGTCGGCCACGCTGGTGAAGCCCACGCCCGCCACGGCGTTGAAGGTGGCGACGGGAATGCCCGCGTCACCATAGAGCCCCTTGAGGCGATCCAGCATGAAGTCGCGGACCTCGTTTTCCACTGTCTCGGGATCGGTCAGAGGCGCGCCGTCCACACGGGTATTGGTGGCGGCGGT
>JBNKPL010000045.1:0-17913 GCA_050295355.1 Sedimenticolaceae bacterium | reverse complement strand
CGCACAAGCACGGCTTCAGTCAGACGGCTCCCTACCGGGTATTAAGCGGCGAGAGCGTAGTTGTCGTCGTTGGCAACTATCATTTTGCAGATGGATTTACGAGGAGATCTGCATCCTCGGCATGCACCTCAGGTTTTGCTACCCACGTCGAAGCCAATGTCGCCCCCGGATAAACATCACATTGAGGATGTTGGCCATCCCTGGTGGTTCCTTCCCACCCGTCCCTCCCTGGCCGTGCGTTCGCTGAACTTCCTTCGCCCACTGGACAAAGTGGTTTCAGCTCACTCTACTTTAGATTGGACATTATAGGTACACGGGGGTTCCGTGTCATTGGGTTCGGAATAGATGGATCGACCCCGACCCCTGGCCATCAATGCCGTTTAAATATGCGTTCCTTGTCCCGCTGCCAGTCGCGGTCCTTTTCGGTGGCCCGTTTGTCGTGCTGTTTCTTGCCCTTGGCCAGGCCGATCTCCAGCTTGGCCATGCCCTTTTTCCAGTACATGGCCAGTGGCACCAGGGTGTAGCCCTTGCGTTCCACCATGCCGATCAGCTTGTCCAGTTCCCGGCGGTGGAGCAGCAGTTTGCGGGTGCGGATGGGATCGGGCTGGATGTGGGTGGAGGCGGTGGGCAGGGGGGTGATGAGCGCGCCGAACAGGAAGGCCTCGCCCTCCTTGATGGTTACATAGCTCTCACTGATCTGTAGCCGTCCGGCGCGCAGGCTCTTTACCTCCCAGCCTTCGAGAGAGATGCCCGACTCGTAGCGCTCCTCAATGAAGTACTCGTGCTTCGCCTTTTTGTTCAGGGCGATGGTGGAGCTGCCGCTGCCCGGTTTTTTCGTCGCTTTCTTCGCCATGGCGCGCATTGTAGTTGAGCGCGCCCTGTAAGGTAAGGCAAATTATGGGGTTTCTTGTCCTGTGATCGAATTTCATTGAGAATAAACGGGTTAATGAACTTGGCCGCCGCCCGGATGGGATCGATGTGGCCGCCGCGTCCCGGATTGGGGGAGGGATCGCGGATAACAATGATGGGGAGCGAGATATGACAGAACATACTTCCGTCCACGGCCAGTGGTCCTCCCGCCTGATGTTTGTTCTGGCGGCCGCCGGTTCCGCCATTGGGCTTGGTAATATCTGGAAATTTCCCTATATCACGGGCGAGAATGGCGGCGGCGCCTTCGTGCTGGTCTACCTGGCCTGTATCGCCATCGTGGGTATCCCTATCATGATGTCCGAGGTGTTGATTGGCCGCCGGGGGCGGCAGAGCCCGATCAATACCATGCGGCTGTTGGCCCATGAGGAGAGTAGGCACGGCTTCTGGCAGATGATCGGCTGGAGCGGCATGTTGGCCGGCTTCATCATCATCTCCTACTACAGCGTGATCGCGGGCTGGGCCCTGGCCTATGTTTTCCGGGTGGCCGGCGGGACCTTTGTTCATGTGACCGGCGAGGGGGCGGCGAGTATTTTCGGCGCCCTGGTCTCCGATCCGGAGCGGTTGCTGGCCTGGCATACCATCTTCATGGTCATGACCACGGTGGTGGTCTCCCGGGGGGTGCGCTCGGGGCTGGAGCAGGCGGTCAAGATTCTGATGCCGATGCTTTTTGTTCTGTTGCTGCTGCTGGTCTTCTACGCCATGAATACTGGGTATTTCGCCCAGGGATTGCATTTTCTGTTTGATCCCGATTTCAGCAAACTGAGTGTGGGCGGGGTGCTCACGGCCATGGGGCATGCCTTCTTTACCCTCAGTCTGGGTATGGGGGCGATCATGATGTACGGCTCCTATCTGCCCAAGGAGGCTTCCATTGCCAAAACCACCATCGCCATCGCTATGATGGATACGGTGGTGGCCCTGTTGGCGGGTATGGCCATATTCCCCATTGTATTTGCCAACGGCCTGGAAGCAGGGGCGGGTCCCGGTCTGGTGTTCCAGACCCTGCCCATCGCGTTTGGTAATATGCCCGGCGGCACCCTGTTTGGGACTCTTTTCTTCGTATTACTGGTGTTCGCCGCCTGGACCTCCGCCATTTCACTGATCGAGCCGGCGGTGGCCTGGCTGGTGGAGAACCGGGAGTGGCAGCGGGTAAAGGCGGCGACGGCGGTGGGCATTGGCGCCTGGCTGCTAGGCGTCATTACGGTGATGTCGTTCAGCGCCTGGGCCTTCAAGTTTGATTTCGCGGGTGAAACCAAGACCAGCGGGTTGTTCGATATCTTTGATATCCTGACCGCCAATTTCATGTTGCCCCTGGGCGGCCTCGCCATGGCGATTTTCGCCGGCTGGTATATGGCGCGGCAATCCACGGTGGAAGAACTTGGTTTGGGGGAAGGAGTCAGCTATCGTTTGTGGCGCGGTGTTATCCGATATGCCACGCCAGTGGCGGTAGGGCTTGTTTTCCTGAAATTGATCGGGGTAATCGACTGGATTTGGGTGCGCATAGGACCCTTGTTCATAAGCAGTTGAGGTGATCTGATTGCCGGTAGTAAATAAAAGCGCGCTGGTTCGACATTCGGCGGTGCAGATGTATGATCTGGTCGCCGATTTTGAGTCCTATCCCCAGTTCCTCCCCTGGTGCCGCTCCACAAGGCTGATTTCCCGCAGCGAGGACAGGCTGTGCGGTGAGCTGGAGGTGGCGCGGCTTGGGATCTCGCAACGGTTTTCCACCTGCAACCGGCTGCTGCCGGGTGAGCGGATGGATATCGAACTCAATGAGGGGCCGTTCCGTAAACTGCGCGGAGGCTGGGTATTTACTCCCCTGCGGGAGGACGCCTGCAAGGTGGAACTGGAACTGGATTTCGAGTTCTCTGGTAAACTGATCAACACCGCTTTTGGAGCGGTATTCAACCAGATCGCGGACACCCTGGTGGATGCGTTCTGTAAACGAGCGGATGAGGTATATCGTGACAGCTGAAAGTATTGAAGTGGAAGTGGCCTACGCCAAGCCGGAAAAGCAGGTGATCCTGAAGGTGCGGGGCGAAGCGGGCATGACCGTACAGCAGGCCATTGAACGTTCGAATATCGTGGAGCAGTTTCCCGAGATCGATCCGGCGACGGCCAAGACCGGGGTCTTCGGCAGGGCGGTGAAGCTGGATGAGGCGTTGCAATCGGGAGACCGGGTGGAGATCTACCGTGAACTGATCGCCGATCCCAAGGCCGCGCGCAAGAAGAAGGCGGCGGCAGAGTCATAGTGTGTAGCGGGGCCTGAAAATGGCCTTAGATACATAGCGAAAGGGCGGCCATGCCGCCCTTTCGCATTTGGATCTATTGGCCGTTTTCCTCTTCGTCAGATCCGAGGCCGACCTTGTCCCACATGCGGCCGAAGAATCCTTTCTCCTCTTCCGCGGATGGCTCCTGGTCCGGAACGGAGACGATCTCTTCCCGATCTTCCTCTGCCTTCGGCTGCTCTTCCTCATCGTCCCGCCATTTGTCCCAGGTCTTGCGGATGACCCCCTTGGTCCGTTCGTCGTAGTCGGGGACGGAGAGGAGTTCGCGCTGACCGTCGGCCAGGGGGTCGGCTTTGGGTTTGGGGCGGTAGTCGCCGGCAATGCGCGCCAGTCGGCCGTTCTCGAAAAAGATGGACAGCCGTTTCTGTTCGTAGGCGGTCATCTTCCCTTCAAAGCTGTAGTAGTAGTCCCACCGCTCCTGGTGGAACACATCAATGAGCAGCGGGGTGCCCAGGATGTACTGAACCTGATGCTTGCTCATTCCCGGCCGCAGCCGGTCGACCATATCCTGGGTAACCACGTTTCCCTGCTGGATGTCAGGCCGGTAGTAGGGCACGCAGCCGCTGGCCAGCAAACTTGCAATAATCAGTGAAGAAATGAGAAGCTTTCGCATTCTTGCTACGACTGTGTCCGATGAAAAAAGTTCGGGCGAATGATACCCGATAACCATTGGGAACACACGATATCCGGGGGTGGCGGCTTGGAAGACCAACAAATACGCAAGGCGGGACTGAAGGTTACACTGCCCCGGTTGAAGATCCTGGAGATACTGGAGCAGTGCCAGGATCAGCACGTCAGCGCCGAGGATGTATACAAGCGGCTGTTGCAGCAGGGCGAGGATATCGCCCTGGCTACGGTGTATCGGGTGCTGACCCAGTTCGAAACGGCGGAGCTGGTGAAGCGCCACAACTTCGAGGGTGGCTCCTCGGTTTTCGAGCTGAACCAGGGTGAACACCACGATCACCTGATCTGCGTGAAGTGCGGCCGGGTAGTGGAGTTCATGGACGACACCATTGAGAAACGGCAGGGTGAGATCGCCGCCCAACACGGCTTTACCATGGAGGACCACACCCTGGTGATCTACGGCCGTTGCGACCGGCCGGAGTGCAAGGATTAATCCGGCTCCTTAGCCAGCCCCTGAATTGGCTACCATCTCCCGGGCGTGGGCCCGGGTCTGATCGGTGATCTCCAGCCCCCCCAGCATGCGCGCCACTTCGTCGATGCGCTGTTCCGGCCGCAGGACGTTGACCTCCGTCCATACCTCGCCGCCGTTATCCGATTTGGCCACCTGCAGGTGGTTATCGCCCTGAGCCGCCACCTGCGCCAGATGAGTGACACAGAGCACCTGCCGATACTGGCCGAGGCGGCGCAGGAGTTTGCCCACGATCTCCGCGGTGCCGCCGCCGATGCCCACGTCCACTTCGTCGAAGATCAGCACGGGTACCCCGGAACAGCGGGCGGTGGCCACCTGAATGGCCAGGCTGATACGGGAGAGTTCGCCGCCGGAGGCCACCTTGACCAGGGGTTTGACCGGCTGCCCCGGATTGGCGCTGACCAGAAACTCCACCCGGTTGAGGCCGCTCGCCGTGGCGTTCGCTTCGTCCAGGGTGTCGAGGCCGATTTCGAAGGACCCGCCCGGCATGCCGAGGGACTGCATTCCTTCCGAGACCTCGGCTTGCAGCCGCTGCGCGGCCGCCTGGCGCTGATCGCCCAGTTTCCTCGCCAGGGTCAGGTAGTTCTCACGCAGTTCCGCCACCTCTTTTTCCAGATCGGCCAGATGGATGTCCGCGTGTTCCAGGGTTTCAAGGTCGTCCCGCAGACGGGAGAGCAGGGCGGGCAGCTCTTCATCCTTACAGCGGTGTTTGCGGCTCAGTTCGTGGATGTCGGCCAGCCGCTGGTCCACGCTCTCCAGGCGGACGGGATCAAGCTCCAGCCGCTCCAGGTAGTGGCGCAGGGTGTGGGCCGCTTCCTGGATCTGGATGGCGGCGTTTTCCATTAGCTCCCGAGGTTCGGAGAGGGCGGGGTCGGTGGCGCTCAGTTCCTCCATCTGCGCCGTTCCCTGGTAAGCTGGCCGTGCAGGGCGTCATCGTTTTCATACAGCAGCTCCAGCAGGGCGCCGCAGCTCTCCATCAGCTGTCCCGCATTGCTGAGCCGCCGCTGCTCCTCTGTCAGCGCCGCTATCTCGCCCGCCTCCAGCCGCAGTTCAGCCAGCTCCTTGACCTGATAGCGCAGCAGTTCCAGCTGTTCGCTACGGTCGCTGGAGTCGCGCCGCAGCCGCTGGAGTTTGTCACCCGCCTCCCGCCACTGCCGGAACTGCTCTTCCGTCTCCCGGCGCAGCGTGCCGTGTCCCGCGTACTCATCCAGCAGATCCAGTTGAAAGGCGCGGCGCAGCAGGGAGTGGTGGGCGTGCTGGCCGTGGATGTCCACCAGCAGGTCGCCGAAGGCCTGTAGCAGCTTGACCGGCACCGGGCTGCCGTTGATGTAGGCGCGGGAGGAGCCGCCGGAAGGGACCAATACCCGCCGCAGGATGCACTCCTCGCCGGCCTCCAGGTCGTGCTCCTGCAGCCAGGCCGCGATTTCGCCGGAACCGCTGAGGGTGAAAACGGCGGTGATCTCGGCCCGGTCGCAGCCGTTACGGATCATGCCCGTATCCGCCCGGTCCCCCAGGGCCAGCCCCAGGGCGTCCACCAGGATGGACTTGCCGGCCCCGGTCTCGCCAGTGAGGGCGGTGAGGCCGGGGGCGAACTCCACCTCCAGGGAGGAGACGATGGCCAGATCCTTGATGTGAATGCGAGACAGCATATTCGAAAAGTGGGACTAGACCCGGTATTCACTCCAGCCCAGTTTGGCCCGCAGCAGGTCGAAATGGTCGTGGTTCTTGGGATGGATCAGGCGGATCAGGTTGTCATGCTTGCGGATATGGATGCGGCCGTCCCGGGGTGGGAGGCTGCTCAGGCCGTCGCAGGTGATGCGCACATGATCCGCTTCAGTGCGGTCGCTGACCACGATCTCGATCTCGCTATCCCCGTCCACCACGATGGGACGGTTGCTGAGTGTGTGGGGACAGACCGGCACCAGAATGGTGGCGTTCAGCGAGGGCTGGACGATGGGTCCGCCGCCGGACAGGGCGTAGGCGGTGGAGCCGGTGGGGGTGGCGACGATCAGGCCGTCCGCCCGCTGGGTGTTCACGAAATGGCCGTTGACGTAGGTCTCGAACTCAATCATGCGGGCCATGTTCCACTTATGGATCACCACGTCGTTGAACGCCTTGTGGGTCTGGCCGCCGATCTCCGCCTGGAACAGGGAGCGGTGCTCCTCGTCGTACTCCCCGGCCAGGATCTGTTCGATGGTGTCGAGCATCTCCGCCGGGGTGACATCGGCCAGAAAACCGAGCCGGCCCAGGTTGATGCCGAGCAGCGCCACGTCGTAATCGGCCAGGCTGCGCGCGGTGTGCAGCAGGGTGCCGTCGCCGCCCACCACGATGGCCAGATCGCACTGGGTGCCGATCTCCTCCAGCTTGGCGATGGGCAGGCCGTGGTCGCTGACCCGCAGGGCGGTTTCGTCCTCGAGCAGAACGGAGCGGCCGTGGCCGATCAGAAACTCGCTCAGGGTGAGCAGGGTGTCCCGGATGCTGCTGTCCCCGTGCTTTCCGATCAGCCCGATGGATTGGAATGTCTGGCTCATGAGTGGTTAACCGTGCGCGTTCCGCTCTCCTGGTTGATTGGACGAAACTTAGCATGGCAGCAGGGGCGCGCCAACAACTCTTTGGACGCCGGCGCAGGCGCCGCGGGGTTTTGGTTTCCGGGGCTGATGACGTCCTTGACACCCCAGCGGACCCTCCCGATAATTTTGCCCGTTTGGCAGCCGCATGGGCGGACTGCTAACAGCCAAGATCTGGTTCTGGAGCCCCATGTCGCAACAAACCATCGACCAAAAGGATATCGACGAGCGCGCCCAGCACTTTCTCAAAGTGCTGGTGGAGCGCTATATAAAAGACGGTGAGCCGGTTGGCTCCCGTACCCTGGCGCGGGATTCCGGTATCGACCTCAGCCCGGCCACGGTGCGCAATGTGATGTCCGATCTTGAGGATCTGGGATTGATCACCGCCCCCCACACCTCGGCGGGGCGGGTGCCCACGGTGGAGGGGTACCGCTTTTTTGTCGACTCCCTGTTGAGCGTAAAACCGCTCCGGGAGAACGAAATCGAACAACTGCGGAACCAGTTGGACCGCACCCACGGTTCGTCCAAGCTGCTGGAGTCGGCCTCGCAGATGCTGTCGGTGGTGACCAGGATGGCCGGGGTGGTGATGATCCCCCGCCGCCAGCAGGTCTCCCTGCGGCAGATCGAGTTTTTGCGGCTCTCAGGCAACCGGGTGCTGGCGATCCTGGTGACGGATCAGGGGGAGGTGCTGAACCGGGTGGTTAGCGCCGGCCGCGGCTACTCCACCGCCGAACTGGAACAGGCGGCCAACTATATCAACCATGCCTTCGCCGGCCGCTCCCTGTCTCAGGTGCGCGAGGCGGTGCTGAAGGAGATGCAGCACGCCAAGGCGGATATGGACCGCATCATGGCGCGTGCGGTGGAGATGGCGGGTCAGGTGCTGGCGCCCATGGAGAGCGGCGACGACTGCGTCATCGCGGGCCAGACCAATCTGATGAATTTTCAGGAACTGGCGAACATGGAGCGGCTGAAACAGCTGTTCGACACCTTCACCGAGAAGCATCAACTGCTGCATCTGCTGGACGGTTGCCTGCGGGGCGAGGGGGTGCAGATCTTCATCGGGGAGGAGTCGGGCTACCAGCCGCTGGATAACTGCAGTGTCATCACCTCGCCCTACAAGGTGGACAACGAAGTGGTGGGGGTGCTTGGCGTCATCGGGCCGAAACGCATGGCCTACGACCGGCTCATCCCGCTGGTGGATGTGACGGCAAATATTTTGGGCGCGGCCTTGAAACAGTCATAACCGCGCCCCACATGGGTGATTGATCTGACATAGTGCGGAGTGCGGGGTGCAGGGTTCGTTGAAGAAACGATCCCGCGCTCCGCACTCCGTACCTCGCACTATCTTGAGGTAAAAGAATGGGAAAAAAAGAGGATGCCGCTGAGAAGCAGGCCGCCGAACAAGAGGTGAAAACCCAACCAGATGCGGAGACGCCTGAAAACGGCGGTTCCGCGCCGGCCGATGATCTGACCCTGCAACTGGAAGACGCCCGCGCCAAGGCGGACGAGAACTGGGACCTCCTGGTTCGCGCCAAGGCGGAGATGGAGAATCTGCGCAAGCGGCACGAGCGGGAGCTGGAGAACGCCCATAAATTCGCCCTGGAGCGGTTCGTGACCGATCTGTTGGCGGTGCGTGACAGCATGGAGCTTGGACTCAACGCCGCCAAGGAGGAGGGCGCGGACGTGGAGAAGCTGCGCGAGGGTACGGAACTGACCCTGAAGCTGTTCTCCGATGTGATGGAGCGTTTCAACGTGGAGCAGATCAACCCGGAGGGCGAACCCTTCAACCCGGAACGGCACCAGGCCATGTCCATGCAGCCACGCGACGATGTGCCGCCCAATACGGTGGTCGCCGTGGTGCAGAAGGGCTACACCCTGAACGGCCGCCTCGTCCGTCCCGCCATGGTGATGGTTTCCCAGGCGCCGGCGGTGAAGATTGATGAGCAGGCGTGAGGCCGGATTCGGAAATAGCGGTCAGAGACGCCGTTTAAGCTTGAAATATTAAGGTTATTTCCCCATCTGTGGGGTAGCCAAATTAACAACAGAATATCTAGCGGAGATATCAAGTCATGGGAAAAATTATCGGAATCGACCTGGGCACCACCAACTCCTGCGTGGCGGTGATGGAGGGCGACAAGACCCGGGTGATCGAAAATGCCGAGGGTGATCGCACCACTCCCTCTATCGTCGCCTATACGGGCGATGGAGAGATCCTGGTGGGCCAGTCGGCCAAGCGCCAGGCGGTGACCAATCCCCAGAATACCCTGTTTGCCATCAAGCGTCTGATCGGCCGCCGTTTTCAAGACGATGTGGTGCAGCGCGACATCTCCATGGTCCCCTACAAGATCGTCAAGGCGGACAACGGCGACGCCTGGGTGGAGGTTAACGGCAAGAAGATGGCCGCCCCCGAGATCTCGGCCAAGGTGCTGCAGAAGATGAAGAAGACCGCCGAGGACTACCTGGGCGAGACGGTCACCGAAGCGGTGATCACCGTGCCGGCCTACTTCAACGACTCTCAGCGTCAGGCCACCAAGGACGCCGGCCGTATCGCCGGTCTGGATGTAAAACGCATCATCAACGAACCCACCGCCGCGGCCCTGGCCTACGGTATGGACAAGAAGCGCGGCGACCAGAAACTGGCGGTGTTCGACCTGGGTGGCGGCACCTTCGACATCTCCATCATTGAGATCGCCGAGATCGACGGTGAACACCAGTTCGAGGTGCTCTCCACCAACGGCGACACCTTCCTCGGCGGTGAAGACTTCGATATGCGCATCATCGATCATCTGGTGGAAGAGTTTAAAAAGGACCAGGGCTTCGACCTGCGCAACGACCCGCTGGCCTTGCAGCGCCTGAAAGAGGGCGCCGAGAAGGCCAAGATCGAGCTCTCCAACAGTCAGCAGACCGATATCAATCTGCCCTACATCACGGCGGACGCCTCCGGCCCCAAGCATCTGAACATCAAGCTGACCCGCGCCAAGCTGGAATCGCTGGTGGACGATCTGGTGCAGCGCACCATTGACCCCTGCCGCACCGCATTGAACGACGCCGGTCTCAGCGCCTCCGATATCGATGAGGTGATCCTGGTGGGCGGGCAAACCCGTATGCCCAAGGTGCAGGAAGTAGTGGAGAAGTTCTTCGGCAAGACGCCGCGCCGGGACGTCAATCCCGACGAGGCGGTAGCCATCGGCGCCGCCATCCAGGGCGGCGTGCTGGGCGGCGAGGTGAAGGACGTGCTGTTGCTGGATGTGACTCCGCTGTCGCTGGGTATCGAGACCCTGGGTGGCGTCATGACCAAGTTGATCGAGAAGAACACCACCATTCCCACCAACGCCAGCCAGATCTTCTCCACCGCGGACGACAATCAGACGGCGGTGACCGTGCATGTGCTGCAGGGTGAGCGCGAACAGGCGGCGGCCAACAAGTCCCTGGGACGGTTCGACCTGACCGATATCCCGCCAGCGCCGCGCGGCGTGCCGCAGGTGGAGGTGAGCTTTGATATCGATGCCAACGGTATCCTGCATGTGTCGGCCAAAGACAAGGCTACTGGCAAGGAGCAGTCCATCGTCATCAAGGCCTCTTCCGGTCTCAGCGACGAAGAGATCGACAAGATGGTCAAGGACGCCGAGGCCCACGCCGAAGAGGACAAGAAGTTCCAGCAGCTGGCCCAGGCCCGCAACCAGGCGGACAACATGATCCACGCGGTGCGCAAGTCCATGGAAGAGTTGGGGGATGACAAGCTGGAGGCTGGCGAGAAGGAGAGTATCGAAGCGGCGATCAAGGATCTGGAAGAGGCCATGAAGGGTGATGACAAGGAGGCCATCGAAGCGAGGACCAAGACCCTGACCGACGCCTCCGCCAAGATGGCCGAACGCATGTATGCCCAGCAGGGTGCGGAAGGCGCGGCCGAAGCCGCGGCGGGCGGCGCGGACTCCGGCGCCGGCGGCAAGGATGACGATGTGGTGGATGCGGAGTTCGAAGAGGTCAAAGACGACAAGTAAGCAGCGGCACAGACGTCCGCTGTCTTTTTGGACCGCAGAGACGTGGAGGCGAAGAGTGGATACTCTCGACGTCTTTGCGTCTCTGCGGTTTCGTAACGAATAGAGCACTATGTCCAAACGCGATTACTACGAAGTACTGGGGATCAACAAGAACGCCAGCGAGGCCGAGATCAAGAAGGCTTACCGGCGTCTTGCCATGAAGTACCACCCGGACCGCAATACGGGCGACAAGGCGGGAGAGGCGGAGAAGCAGTTCAAGGAGGCGAAAGAGGCCTACGAGATCCTGTCTGATCCCCAGAAGCGCGCGGCCTATGACCAGTTTGGTCATGCCGGGGTCAACCCCTCCATGGGTGGTGGCGGTCCCGGCGGTTTCGGCGCTGGCGGCGCCAGTTTCAGCGATATCTTCGGTGATGTGTTTGGCGATATATTCGGTGGCGGCGCCCGCGGCGGCGGCGCCCGGGTGCATCGCGGGGCGGATCTCCGCTATAACCTGCAGATCACCCTGGAGGAGGCGGTGGCTGGCACCACGGTCAAGATCCGTGTCCCCACCTCGGTCACCTGCAAGGGGTGTAACGGCAGCGGCGCCAAAAAGGGCACCGTGCCCAAGAGCTGCTCCACCTGCGGCGGGGTCGGTCAGGTGCGGATGCAGCAGGGCTTTTTCTCCGTACAGCAGACCTGTCCCACCTGCCGCGGCAAGGGTACCGTGATCGATGATCCCTGCCACGTCTGCCACGGACAGGGCCGGGTGCAGGAGAACAAGACCCTGTCGGTGAAGGTGCCGGCGGGTGTGGATAACGGCGACCGGATCCGTCTCTCCGGGGAAGGCGAGGCGGGAGAGAACGGCGGTCCGTCGGGTGACCTCTATGTGCAGGTAGGGGTCAAGGAACATCCCATCTTTAGCCGGGATGACAACAATCTGTTTTGCGAAGTGCCGATCGGTTTTACCACCGCCGCCCTCGGAGGCGAGTTGGAGGTGCCGACCCTGGGCGGCAAGGTGATGCTAAAGATCCCGTCCGGCACCCAGACCGGCAAGATGTTCCGCATGCGGGGCAAAGGGGTACAGCCGGTACGCGGCGGTCCCGTGGGGGATCTGATCTGCCGGGTATCGGTGGAGACGCCGGTCAACCTCACCGAAAAGCAGAAGGAACTGCTGCGGCAGCTGGATGACACCATGCGTGAAGGCGGTGGCAAACACAGTCCCCAGTCGAGCACCTGGCTGGATGGGGTGAAGAGCTTTTTCGAAAAAATGGGCCTGTAACGGCGGGCCTAAAAACGTAAGGAAATCAGATGACCAAAGTAGCCATCGTAGGCGCCGCCGGGCGCATGGGGAAGAACCTCATCAATGCCTTGCAGGAGGCCGAAGGCCTGGAGCTTGGCGCGGCCACCGAACGCCCCGGGAGTTCGCTCATCGGCGTGGACGCGGGTGCACTGGCCGGGGTGGGCGATCTCGGGGTTGCGGTGGCGGACGATCTGAGCCGGGTGGTGAAGGATTTCGATGTGCTGATCGACTTTACCCGTCCCGCCGCCACCATGGCCCACCTGGAACTCTGCCTGGCCCATGGCAAGTCCATGGTCATTGGCACCACCGGCCTGAGTGACGGCGAGAAGCAGCGTCTGGAGAAGGCCGCCGAAGAGATCGGCATCGTGTTCGCGCCCAATATGAGCATCGGCGTGAACCTCTGCCTCAAGCTGCTGGATATGGCGGCGCGGGTGCTGGGCGATGACGTGGATATCGAGATTATCGAAGCCCATCACCGTTTCAAGGAAGACGCACCCTCCGGCACCGCCCTGCGCATGGGTGAGGTGGTGGCCGACGCCCTGGGCCGGGACCTGAAGGAGTGCGCGGTCTATGGCCGCGAGGGCGTGACCGGGGAGCGGGACCGCAAGACCATCGGTTTCGAGACTATCCGCGCGGGCGACATCGTGGGTGAGCATACAGTGATGTTCGCCGCCATGGGCGAACGGGTGGAGATTACCCACAAGGCCTCCAGCCGCATGACCTTCGCCAACGGCGCGGTGCGCGCCGCCGGCTGGATCATGAAGCAGGGCAAGGGGCTGTTCGATATGCAGGACGTTCTGGGCCTGCGCTGATTTTCGCCAACAATCCCAAGCTTAGCGCTTTTCCCCGTATCGATTCCAGGCCGCGCTCTTCCCTGAGCGCGGTTGCGCCATATGCTCCTAGGACGCAGGCGCCAGGGAATCGCAGGTCTCGTATTCGTTCTTCTGGGTTGGGCAGTACTGCTGGTTGTATTTTTCGCAGGACCACTCCTGACCGCAGGCATTATCGCCGTTAGCGCTGCAGTAGGCCTCGGCGGCCTCCTTGCAGTTGCACATCCCCGGGTCCGGGGTATCGCCCACCCGGTAGGTATAGTCCCGACGGGCCTGGATGCAGACCTTGCGCTTCTCGCAGGTGCCGTTGTCATCGGTGCACCAGACCTTCTTGCAGGCCGCCATCGCGGTGGCAGGATCGGCGGCAGGATTCTCGGCCAGCTGTTTCAGGGTGCAGATCGCCTGCAGGTCCAGCAGTTCGTCAGCCACCAGATCGTCGCTGCAACCGTAGGTTGGGTCACACTTCTTCAGCGGATCGTTGGGGCAGAGTTGATAATTGGTGACATTGGGATGGTTGGTGGCGACCCAGGGGATGGTTCGTTTGCCGTCGCGTTGCCACAGCCCTACCTCACCCGGTTCGAGATCTTTCTTGCCGATCATTTCGGCGAAGATTGCCCGGGCGTCGCCGCCCGCCACCTGTAGCGGGACCGTTCTCGAATCATTTAACGGACGCATCAGCGTATCCAGCATGGCATCGTTGTAGTTGGGCTGACCTTGTTTGTAGAAATATTGGGTGGTGTTGCGGATGTATCCACTCTGTCCGCTTCCCGGGGCGGCAATGGGGTGGCTGTCGAGAATGGTTTCGTAGCGCGGGGTCTCACTGGTTGGGATGCCCACGGTCTCCAGCCGCCAGTTCCAGCGGTCGATGGTGAAGTTGTTCAGGTAATCGGTGGCGCACAGGGCGTCGTTGGGCGGGTAGTTGAGCAGCATCACGGTCTTTTGATTGACCATGGGTAGGCCCAGGGGCAGGTAGAAGGCCCAGTGAGAGGGGGCTTGATTGGCCTCGGGTTCACTATTTCCGGCGGGATTCCAGCAGGCCGCTCCTTGGTCGTAGCAGGTTTTGGCGCCTTTCAATCCCAGTCCCGCGACCTGACTACTCATAATTTGCGGCAACACGGTCTTGTATTGGGCGGCGGCGGGATCAGCACTGTCGATAGCCACTGTTACCTGGCTATCCGCCACGGTGACCGTCACCGCTGCCTGGATACCGTCTCGGGCCAGGGACTCCTCGGTGAATCGTTTTACCGAGTCCGCCAGGGTCGCGGGGAAACCCTTCATGCTTTTGTAATAGTCATCCAGATCGCCATTCTCGCCGCTGGGATAGAACAGGTAGATATCCTTGTTGTCCAGGACCACGGTGGTGATGGCGCCGACCATCTCCCGTGCGGTTGCCGGCCAAGGAATCAGCAGTAGCCCGATAAGCGCCAGCACAATTCCCAGATGGGAAAAGCGGACGTGCATTCGAGATGTTATGGTGATCATTGAAATTTCCTCCTCTGAACTATCTTGCGGGTTTCCTTGCTAGCAGATGGTGTCCTGAGCACTCAGGGAAACTGTGGAGATCCGGGTCTTCTGATTGTTGCTCTTCCTCCGGGTATTGGGATGGCCCTATAACCATAGCCCAATTTATGCCGATGATGGCAGAGCATCTGGAATCACGGTTTGGCAGGGTGTCAGGGCCTGCTCAAAGCCAAAATAGAAACGGGGCAAGTTAAACGGAGAGGGTGGTCCACATGGGGCACCCCTGATTCTGCGTTGACTGCCGCATGCTTTTCCAGGGTGCGGCGTCCCGCAACGACGTCTTGGCACGTTATCTGCTGTTTTTAGGAGCAGATAATGATCGTTGTTGAGGCCTTGTTATGAATGTTCCTTTTATTACTCTGCCTGTTCCTGGTGCTAACCCTGGCGCCGCTGCGGCTATGCCGGAGGCACAGGATTCCAAATTTCCCACTGTTGACGGGGCGGAGAGCAGTTTTCAGAAGCTGCTGGATAGCGAAGGGAAGGAGGTGGATGTCCTGGATTTGTTGCGGGGCCGGTTATCCGAAGAGCAGTTGGAGCAACTGGAGGCGTTGCTGGCGGACGGCAAAGAGGCGCTTCCAGACGGCAAGGAATTGCCGCTTCCGGCAATCATCGCGCTGTTGCAGGAGGCCATTGAAAAAGGTGTTCTGAGTAGTCCGGAGGGCGATGGATCGGCCACAACCGCCGCCGATAAGTCCGCCAATAGCCTGATGTCCATGCTGTTGCGCGAAGGGCGGGGCCGGGCGGACGGGAATGCTTCCGCCGAGCAGGAGCTTTCGGCACTGCAGCCTGGCGACGGCGAGGAGACAGCAGATGACCTGCTGCCACTGAAAGAGATGCTGCGTCTTCTGCCGGCCGACAAGCAGCCGGCGGCGGCAGGGGAGGCCCTGCGTCCGGCGGTATTGGCAACACTGGCCTCATCGGGGGCGCTTACGCCCGCGGTGGCGGCCGATGGCGCCGCTCCCATGCCGCAGCTGTCGGCGGCCGCTGCACTTACCAACTCTCCGCTCTCCCAAATCCCCGGGCAGCAGCCCGTTCCTCCCGCGATCACGGTTCCCCCCGGGGAACATGGCTGGGACCGGGCCATGGGTGAGCGAATTCTCTGGATGGCGGGGCGCGATATCCAGCGGGCCGCGATCCAGATCAGGCCGCCCAATATGGGTCCCCTGCAGATCCAGCTTTCCATCCAGAATGATCAGGCGAGCCTCCATTTCACAGCCAGCAACGGGGTAGTGCAGGATGCCCTGGAGGCGTCGATACCGCGGCTGCGGGAGATGCTGGCGGAGCAGAATCTGCAGCTGGTGAATGTGAACGTGGATCGGCGGGATGCCGACAACCGTGACGGGTTGGCGGGCAGCCAACAGGGAGAGGGGGAGAGGGGCCGCAACGGAGGCGGCTTGTTTGGTGAGGAGATGGAGACGGAAACGGATGGGCCGGTTCATTACTACCGCAAAGAGGGGCTGTTGGACGATTACGCCTAGCCCGCATTTCTCACCACCCTTCTACTGCGGACGCCGAATCACTCGCCGTGGCGGGACGTACTCCCTCCAGACGGTTCGATGTAGTGTTAACTACGCCTTCACCTTCTTTTGCTCCGTGCGCCCCGTCTCAGCGGCGCTTCGACGCCCCCGTGACGAACGGTGGGGAGAAATGCGGGCTAGTTGGGTCGGGGATTAGAGCAAGGGATTGGGTTAGTATCGCCCTGCGCGTATGATAACGGGTTCGGGGCCCGGTACTGTTGCCGTGCGCTCCTGCAACCGTTATTGCAGAGGGTAGGGCATGCAATTTATCAAGTTGTTGTTGTTTCTGCTGTTTGTCGTCGCCGGCAGCGCCATTGCATGGCTGAATGTGGGCAACGTCCATATTAATTACTATTTCTGGGAGCAGGACCTGCCGCTCTCCGTCGCCCTGATCGGATCGGTCATCGTGGGGATTCTGCTGGGGATGGTGTTTACCTCCCTGCCCCTGCTGCGTTTGAAGCGGGAAAACTCGGCCCTTCGGCGGAAAGTGAAAACCGCATCGGAAGAGTTGAAGAATCTGCGCACCATACCCATCAAAGAGTAACGCCTTCACGATGGAACTCCTGCTTCTGTTGCTGCCCCTTGCCGCCGCCTCCGGATGGATGGCGGCGCGGCGTGGTATGCGGCGGCAGGATTTTCAGGGTTTACAACTGAACGATCCCACCTATTTCCGGGGACTCAACTACCTGCTGAACGAACAACCGGACAAGGCGATCGACGTCTTCGTCCAGATGCTGGAGGTGGATAGCGATACAGTGGAAACCCATCTGGCGCTGGGCAATCTGTTCCGGCGCCGGGGTGAGGTGGACCGGGCGATCCGCATTCACCAGAACCTGATCGCCAGGCCGACCCTGAGCCGGGAGCACCGGGCGCAGGCGCTGCTGGAGCTGGGGCAGGATTATCTGCGGGCCGGACTGCTCGACCGGGCGGAGCATCTGTTCGAGGAGCTGGCGGAGTCCAGGCTCTATCATGATCAGGCATTGCGGAATCTGTTAATCATCTATGAGCGGCTTAAAGAGTGGGATAAATGCCTGGATGTGGCCGCCCGGCTGAACGCCCTGTCCGGGGAGGGGCGTTACCGCGAACGCGCGCAATACTATTGCGAGCTGGCGGAACGGTCCTATAAATCCAGGGATTATTCACACGCCAGCCAGATGGCGAAGCGCGCCCAGAACAATGACCGTGGATGCGTCCGCGCCACCATGCTGCTGGGCCGGATCGAGATGGACCGGGGGGACTGCAAGGCGGCCATCCGTAGTTTCCAGCAAGTGGGGCAGCAGGACCCGGATTATCTGAGTGAAGTGTTGCCCTTGATCAAGGCATGCTACGACAGACAGGAAGACAGGGAAGGATTGCGCGGCTATCTGGAGAAATTGTTGCGGCAGCACAAGAATGTAGCCGTGGCCCTGATGTTGACCGATGCGATTCAGGAGCAGGAGGGGGATAGCGAGGCGGCCTCCTTCATCACCTCTTTTCTGCAGGAACAGCCCAGCCTGTATGGACTGGAGCGGCTGCTCTCCTTCTCTTTGCGGGAAGCGGCGCCCACTGGCGAGACGCTGCTAACCCTGCGTCAGTTGACGAGGCGGCTGTTGGAAGAGCGCCCCGCCTACCAATGCGTCAAGTGTGGATTTAGCGCCAAGACCATGCATTGGCAGTGTCCCGGCTGTCACACCTGGGGCAATATCAAACCGATGAAGGCGCAAGCCGGCAACAAACGAGTACAGGAGATGATGCAGTGAGCAGGAGAGTAGAGGGGCCGAGAATCATCGTGGCGCTGGATTATCCGGCGGCGGAACCGGCGCTGGATCTGGTATCGGGACTCGACCCTTC
>JBNKPL010000044.1:0-18800 GCA_050295355.1 Sedimenticolaceae bacterium | reverse complement strand
CGAATGGCGCGCAATGCATAAAGCGCCGACATGGGGAGCAGAATGAAATAGACGGTCAGCAACAGTTTCTCAACCATCAGTGGTGGCAGGAAGGCAAGCAGGCCCGCCAATATCAGATGTAGAAACCAGTTTGGCGTGGGGATGGTATTGATCGTGTAGTATTCCCCATATAAATCCGTATTGGAACGCAGCATTTCCAGCAGCGTCCGGGCATTGGCAATATGCGCCGGGCCATCCTGGGTAGGAAAATAGTGGAGAGTCCAGATTGGAATCACAAACAGGGCAACAAGGATAAATAGCAACTGGTTATCCCTATTGGCTAATACACCCGCCATCCTGTTTACCATTCCTGTATCTCCCATCCCCTTGACTGCGCCTCCTTTCTTAACCGGCCGCTCGGGTTCACCACCACCGGGCGGTCCGCCCACTCCAGTAGCGGAAGATCTGAGTGGTGGTCACTATATACAACCACAAATTGTTGCTCGCGTTCGGCGCCGAAACGGGCTGCCAGGCGGTCAAGTTTTTCCCGCCCATAACAGTTGTTCCCGTCAATGGTGCCCTGCAACAAGCCGTCATCGCCCCATTTTGACCGGGAGCATACCATCTCATGGAATCCCAACCCCCGGCGAAGCATTTCAACATAAAAATCAAAACTTGCCGTCACTAGCCAAAGCCGATGACCCGCTTCACGGTGTTGCTGAATAGCCTGCAGCGCGGATGCCCTGACCCCCTTCTGAAGGAGCCACGACACATAACGCCCAGCCCACTTTTCCAGTTGCTTGCGGTCAACACCACTAACAATCGCGCCCAGAAACACCTCTTTAAGCCAGTGATTATCCCGTATTCCGAAATAATGGATCAGCACCGCCACTGGAAGCCATAAGGAGATAATCCAGCGCGAAGGACGCCGCAGCAGCACAAACAGCAAAAAGGTGCGGTAGGTATCAAATCGGGTGATAGTGTTATCCAGGTCAAACAGGACCACTGTTGACCGGTTATCCGGGTTCAAGTTTGGCCTGTTTGCTTGTTGCAAGACCACTCCCAAACCTACAACCCGAGTGACTTATTCGCCATCGAACTGCACGCTTTCAGTCAGCATATGCAGAAAAGGTATATCCACAACGAACAGAAACGCAACGACCAAACAGAGAAAAACAACATAGGCAATGAAGGTCTTTGCTTGATAAATCCGCTCCGGACTCCTGGCCGTGGATCGTTCATCCATGCTCAACTTAAGATACCAGACGAACAACAGCGTAAACAGTGGAAAACTGAGCACGAACTCAACCCGGTATTTGATCAGGAACACCCCCAGAAAAAACACCGACACCAGAGCATAGAAGAAGGCGGACAACAACAACTTCTCTTCACTGTAAAAACGAAATGAGCGCCGATAGAGAGCGGCTAGTTCCGGATCACCGATGAAACGGTACTCTGCATAGCGCTTAACGGCCATAAGGAACGCCCCGCCCATCCAGTAGGCCAGAATGACACTGGATGGCGGCATTACGCCATGCATCACGACAAACCACCCCAGAAGCAGGCGCAGCGGATTATTGACAGACTCGGACAACACATCCAGATAGACCCGATCCTTGGTCCGGAAGGGACGCACATTATAGAGCACGCCCATGATCAGCAACGCAATGGCCGTATAGAGAAACTCGACACCTATTTGACTGGCCAGCCCGATTCCAGCTGCAGCAACGAGCGCGTATTCCAGCAGAACATAATGCCCCTTCACCCGCCCGTCTACCGATGGCCTGTGCTTTTTCTCCGGATGATAGCGATCGGTCTCGGCATCCAGCCACTCGTTGATCACATAGTTCGCGGAAGCGGTAAAACAGACGCTCAGCAGTCCGATGACTACCAGACCTGCTGTCTCAAGAACCCCCACGTCTGACAGAACCACCGCAAGGGCATACCCTGGCAGGACGAACACATTCTTCGGCCAGTAATCGATCCTCAGGATCCGGATGTAATCTTTAACAGAATCCCACATAGCAGAATAAATACTGCTTTCTCCTCACCTGACTTCCCGAATCTTTATAGCGAGTTTCGGGCCGGTTATTTTTTCGCAGAATCTGGATCTGCCGGCACTTCCCGGGGCTGCGCAATACCTGTATTGGGGTGAATACTTGGCGAATAAAGCGTCCGCTGTTGCCCACCGCCATCATCTCCCAATAACCAATGACGGTTCAGCTTGTCACTCAGCTTGTTACTCAGCTCGATCAACCGCTCCAGTTCCGCCAGGGTGGTGTTCAGACGCTCCGAGGCCCTGACCGCATTGTCACTCACCTCACGCACATCGTCGCTCACGTCATCAATGACCCAGTGCAAACTGGTGCCCGCCTTTTCCCAGGCGTCAAAACCCCTGGTTGCGGAATCGGCTATTCCCGGCAACGCACGCATGGCGTCCCGCACCTCCTGGGTTGCCTCCCCAACATTACGCAGAGCATCGGAGATCACCTGCTGATTATCAGACACCGCACCACTCAACTCGCGCAGATTTTCCAGAATCGCCTTCACGTTTTCCGCCACCTTGGCCACCTCCTGAGTATTAAAGGTGTCTGCCAAACTGGTCGGTTCCACGGTACGGATAAAAGCCGAATCGGGCATCAACGTCTTGGTCTCGCGATTGGAAACAAAATTGAGCCGGGTCAACTCGACGATCGCCTCCAGGCCCATGGTGGATGAGACCTCAAGATAACTCCCTTCGGTCATGAAATTCTGGTACTCATAGTCGATGGTAATAGTCAACCGGACCTGCCCATCGTCCATCAGCCGGACCCGGCTGACATTGCCGATGGTAATACCGGCCAGACGGATATCGGCCCCTTTGGTGATGCCGTAGGAACGATTGAGCAAGGAATAGTATTTAATGACATCCTCGGTGGGTACGGCGATAACGCGAAAATGGCGCACCAGCGCCACCCCGGCAATCAGCAGGGCGATCACAATCACCACGCCGACAATGCGGTCAAACATACTGACCTGATATGGAATTCGCTCTTTATCTATCATGCAGCTACCACTTCAATGGAACCAGCCCGTCTTCCCGCATCTCAAAGGCCCGGTTTGCAAAATCAAACTCCAACACCCGTCCCGCCATTACCACACCGAACTCCTGCCTTCTCTGGTAGTGCTTGATGGCGCTGATTATGGTCTCCACCATACCGGGCATGCCTTCTAGGATACCATCGATCAGTATCAGACGCGGCTTGCGTATCAACGCCCGGGCCAGATTGACCAGCCGGGTCTGGGTCTCGTTCAACTGATCCACGCGCAGGGTCAACAAGCGCTCGATATCCAGCAGCTCAGCCACCTCGTGGACCAGCGCGCCCATCTCCTTTTTCTTGACGTTGTAATGATAGCCCAACGGCAGCGCTATATTCTCGCCTACGTTCAGCAGGCTGATCAGTCCGCGTTCCCGGTATACCATGGCGATTTTGCTTCGCATCGCCATCTGCTCTTCCAGACTGTGTTGGCCAATCAGGCTCTTACCCTCAAACCAGATCTCGCCCTTAACTTCGTCATTCATACCAAGCAGCGCTTCCAGCAAAACCGTACCCAGATGCAGCACCCGGCTGCGGATATACAGGGTATCCCCCTCCTCCACGGCAAAGGTGATATTGCTAAGATAGCGCCCATATCCGTAGTGGGCCTGAAGTTTCTTAACATCCAAAATCATCGTGTATACACAAGGATGGATATGGTGATATTAGCCAGCAGCACACCCACCAGTTGGCGGGTTGCCGACATGGAGATATTACGCGTCACATCCACTAGGTGTGAGCGCATGGTAGAGCCATAACGAATTGCATAGAGCCCGATAATAATCCCGCTGACCAGGCATTTGATAATCGTGGTGATGGCATCATTGCCATCCATCCGGGCAGTCACCTCCGTCATCACCGATCCGAGTACAAAACTGGGATTAATGGCCCACAGGGTGGCCTCGGCGGAAATGATGCTGAACGCGTAGGTGTAGGTCATCAAAAGCATCATGGACAGGGGGAAAGCAAAAAAGACCGGCACCAGAAAAAGCTGGACCGGATTGATGCCCATCCCCGTCAGCACATCGAACTCCCGGAACATGTTGAGATAGCCCAGCTTGGCGGTAACCGCCGTCCCGGAGCGGACGATCAGGATAATGGCGCACAGCAGCGGCGCCACCTCACGCATGAAAACCAGCACCAGCAACTCGGAAAAAACCGGCACCATCTGCTCCCCGGTGGCGGTACTCGGCAGCTTGAATACCAGCAACACACCCACCATGATCGCAAGGATGGCGCTCACATGCAGTCCGGTCACCGCGGTCAGCCAGATCTGCCGACTGTAGAGCTTGTAAAAAATACGGCGCCGGGAACCGTGAGTGATAAAAAACTGGCCGCGCAACAGAACCGAAAGCAGGGCCAGAAAATCGATGCCCCGCCGCAGGGAGCAGAGTCCATACCTACCGATGTAACCGAAAATCTTCAAAGCCCCGCCAGCGCCTGTTGGATCTCACTGATCAGCGCTTCATCCCCCAGCGCCCGGGCCGCCGCCATGGCCCGCTCGAAATAGCCTCGCGCCTCCTGCCGATCTCCCGCGTCACGGTTGATCCGGCCCAGCAAAAACAGGGTGTTGGCGACACCGTAGTGATTGCCGGAGTTGCGATGAAGATCCAATGCCTTCTGGGCGACGCTTTTGTCGCCTGTGGCCTCGGCGTAGTGGTAGTAGACGAAGGAGTAATCATCGGGTGCCGCCTCGGCATCGCCGGAGAGCTGTTGATAGGCGCCCTGGGGATCACCGAGATAGACCTTCACCACCGCCTTTTCGATGGCGGAAGAGGCATACTCCCCGGCCCGTTCATAATCCTCTGCCTGGCCGCTCACGCGCGCCTGTAACAGGGCGGCCTCATAGCGAAAACGGTTGTGATCCAGACGGTTCGCGATCCGCTCCGCCTCCACCAGATGGGAGCGTACCTGTTCCTGGTTTCCCATCCGGTAGTAAATCCGCGCCAGTTTGAGATGACAGCGGGCCTGCCCCTCCTGGTGGTCCGCCACCGCATACAGATTCAGCGCCCGGGTGAGTTCATCCTCCACCTGCCTGGGAACCATCTGCACCTGGCTCTGGTTGACACGCTCCTCCAGATTCTCCGCCGTCTGGATCGCCTGCGGCCGGGTGTCCGGCGGGGTACTGGAGCAGGCCGCCAGCACCAGCATACAGAGCATACAACCGTGTAATTTGTTCTTTATATTCATATAGTTATCAAGTGTTCGCCATTCTGACCATAAAACCGCGATCCGCTAGTATAACAACGATCACCCCTTCCCGATCCTACAAATTCCTTTTTGTATCAACAGCTTCCATCTGTCAACCGTACGAACCCGCACGATTTTACTACAATTAGTACTTTAATCGTCGGAAAACCTTGGGGAAATTCGATGCACGGAAACACACTGGCCATGGTGCTGGCTGGCGGCGTGGGGGAGCGTCTGCGTCCCCTCACCTGCGACCGGGTGAAACCGGCCGTTCCCTTTGGCGGCGCCTACCGACTGGTGGACTTCACCCTGAGCAACTGCCTCAATTCCCAGATCCGGCGGATCTGCGTCCTTACCCAGTACAAATCCCTCTCCCTGGAGCGGCATATACGCTACGGCTGGTCCTTCCTCCCCTTCACCCTGGGTGAGTTCATCCAGGTGCTGCCCCCCCAGCAGCGGGTCGGCTCCATGTGGTACCAGGGTACCGCGGACGCGGTTTTCCAGAATATCTACACCATTGAGCAGGCCAACCCGGACTATGTGCTGGTTCTCTCGGGCGACCACATCTACAAGATGAACTACAACCGCATGATCAAGGCCCATGTGGAGTCCAAGGCGTCGGTCACGGTGGGGGCCATCCGCGCCCCGGTGGAAAAGGCGAGTTCCTTCGGCGTCATGGAAGTGGATGATCAGATGCGCCTCGTTGGTTTCGAAGAGAAACCGAAGCAGCCCAAAACCATCCCCGGCCAAGCGGGAAAATCCCTCATCTCCATGGGCATCTACATCTTCGGTAGTGACCATATCAAGAAGGTACTGACCGAGGACAGCGAAGATCCGGACAGCTCACACGACTTCGGCAAGGACATCCTGCCCAACCTGATCCGCCAAGTCCCTGTCTACGCCTACCCCTTCATCGACGAAAACCGTAAAAATGAGCTCTACTGGCGCGACGTGGGCACCATCGACGCCTACTGGGAGGCCAATATGGACTTGGTCTCCGTGGACCCCGTATTCAACCTGTATGACCAGAAATGGCCCATCAACACCTATCACGAACCCGCGCCCCCGGCCAAATTCGTATTCGCGGACTGGGAGTGCAAGACCGGCGGCGGCCGCGCCGGTTTCGCCATGGACTCCCTGATCAGCCCCGGCGATATACTCGCCGGCGGTCAGGTGATCCGCTCCGTTCTGGCGCCCAACGTGCGAGTGGACGAAGAGGCGCGTGTTGAGGAGTGTGTACTGCACGACGGCGTCCATGTGGGCGCCCACTGCCGCCTGTTCCGCACCATTATCGATAAAGGGGTGTACGTCCCGCCCGGCACCCAGATCGGTTTTGACCGGATCAAAGACAAGCAGCGCTTTACCGTCAGCGACGGGGGGGTGGTGGTCATCCGCCGCAAGACCAAACTGGAGGCGGTTTAAGCGCCACTGATCCAGGGGTATACTGCGTCCTGGGGGCGCTTTCCCCAGACGCTTCCCGAAACCGCCAGCGGTTATTCGGGAAAACAGAACAACCACAAAAACCGGCCGGAACCACCATGCTTGACCCCCACGGCGTATTGATCAAGGAGTTTGCGCGCGAGACGCAAGAGAACTACACCCGCAACTACGGCGGCACTTTCCCCGAGATCGGCGAAGTGATCGGCTGGTTCTCCCGCACGGCGCTGCAGTTGATCTCCCAGTCCGACTCCCTGTACCACGATGTGGAACACACCATCATGGCCGCCTCGGTGGTCCAGTACCTGCTGGAGGGGAAGCATATCCTGGAGGGCGGAGTGACCCAGCGCGACTGGCTGCGGGTCATGGTGGCCACCCTGTGCCACGACGTGGGCTTCTCCGACCGCTGCTGCGCCCTGGACGGCCGCGACCGGGTAGCGACCGGAATCGGAGAAGAGACCGTCTCCATCTCCAACTTCCAGACCAACGCCTCCCTGATGCCCTACCATGTGGACCGCAGCAAGGCGTTCGTCCGGGAACGCTTCGGCAACCGCGTCCTGTTTACCATGGACGGCGAGGAGCTGGACCTGATCTGCGACTACATCGACATGACCCGCTTCCCGGTTCCGGAAGAAGAGAAATACCGGCAGACCAAGGGCTACGGCGCCCTGGTGCGGGCCGCCGACCTGATTGGACAGCTATCGGACCCCCGTTATCTGCAGAAGATCCCCGCCCTCTATTACGAATTCACCGAATTCGGCGTCAACAAGGCGCTGGGCTATACCGATCCGAGGGATTTGGCCAGGAAATATCCGCAATTCTTCAAGGGCACGGTCTACCCCCTGATCCGGGACTCACTGGAGTACCTGGACCTCACCCCCCAGGGCAGGCAATGGGTAGCCAACCTCTACAGCAACCTGGCCCGGGTGGAGAGCGAATCCTGGTAGCGCTCCCCGTCCAGCGGAAAAAGGGTTACTCGCGGAACTTGTCGTGACACCCCTTGCAGGCGCGCTTCAGCCGCTCCACGGCCTCCATCGCCTCCTCTGAGAGGGGGTCGCGGTAGAAGGACAACTCCTCGGCGGCCTTGGCGCCATCCCGGGCATAGGATGCGAACTCTTCCCATCGGGTCCAGATCTCACGGCTCGCCTCGGACTCGGCATAATCCCCAGCCTTCGGAAATAGATCGGGAAGCGACACAAAAAAGAGCTGCAGCGCCGAGGCCTGAACCCGTAGCTGCCCCTTGAACTCCAGCAGATTCTGCTGCATCAGGTCGATCGCCTTGAGGTGCGAACGGGCGGCCTTCATGGATTCATGACGTAATTGGGTCTCTGGATTATTGACCTCCTCATGGGCTGACAGTGTTGACGGCAAAAACATTAATAAGGCCGAAAGCAGCAACAGAAACCTGGATCCTCTCATAAGATTCGACTCGCTATTGGAAAAGACGGTAATCTCATTTTAGTTCAGGTTTGAGGCCCACATGCCAATACCGCCTTCAACACCATTTGCCCACCCGGCTTCATTCCGGCCCACTCTGAATAATCCTCTATTGGCACACCATGTTCTGGTTGAAATCAATGCACTGTGCTACTACATAATTGTTAAGGCGGCTGCTTGTATAACGGCGGAGACCCGTGAAAGCCAAACCCGTCACCCTGCCTTCTGAAAAAGAGGAGAAACACGATGGATATTGTTGAATACGCCCTGCAGATGGAGAAGGATGGCGAGAAGCATTACCGCAAGCTGGCGGTCCAGGCGGAGAATGAGGGGCTCCGGCAGATCTTCGAGATGTTGGCCGACATGGAAGTGGAGCACTACGAGGCCTTCCTGAAAATCAAAAACAGGCAGCCGATTCCCGCTTCTGACGACCGCATCATCTCCAGGGTCCAAAACATCTTCCAGCAGATGCAGAATGACGGAAGTTGGGAGAGCATAACCAGTGACCAGACCGAGGCCTACCGCAAGGCCCGCGACGTGGAGATGAAAAGCCACGAGTTCTATCTGGAGAAGGCGGAAGAACTCACCGACCCGGCGCAGAAGGAGTTATGTCTGAGAATCGCCGAAGAGGAGCGGAATCACTATCTGGTACTGGACGGCATCCTGGAGTTTCTCGCCCACCCGAGCGCCTGGATGGAGAACGCCGAGTGGCGGCATCTGGATGAGTTTTAGCCGTTCAGAATCGGCAGCTGTCCCAGAAAACCCTTCACCGACCGATGGACGGCCTGTTCGTCCCTCTGCCGCAACGGCTCCTTCCCGAACAGGCTGTCGCCGATCCCCACTGCGGCGGCGCCAGCGGAGAAGTACTCCGTGAGGTTCTCCCGGGTGACGCCGCCCACGGCCACCAGTTGGATCTCATCGAAGGGTCCGCGCAAATCCTTGATATAGCCCGGTCCGGGACAGGGAAACACCTTGACCATCTCCGCCCCCGCGCTCCAGGCCTGGTAAACCTCGCTGGGGGTGTAGGCCCCAGAGACCACGGGGATGCCGTGCCGGCGGGCAATTGCGATAACCTCCACATCCGTATTCGGCGTCACCAGGAACATGGCGCCGGCGGCGATGGCCTGCCGAGCCTCGGCTGCATTGCGTATGGTGCCCATGCCCAGCAGCTTGTCCGGGGGCAAGCGGCCCCGGTTGGATTCGATAATCCGCAGTGCATTGGGGGTGTTGAGAGTCACTTCGAGGGCCTGTAGGCCCGCCTCGAAGGAGGCCTGCATGACGTGGGGGAAAAAATCCTCCCCGATGCCACGCAAAATACCGATAACCGGCACATCCAACCGCATGGGCGCTATACCACCTGGGCCGCCTTGTCGGTCATGTAGCCTGTGACCACATGCTCCATCGCCTCTGGGTCATAGGGCCGCAGGCCGCGCACCAACATGTATTTGGCGCCTCTGCCCACCACCTCATCGCCATCCTTGAGCAGGAAGCCGAGCCGGACATTGCCCTTTTTGCCCTCCACCTCCAGGGTGGAGTGGTCCAATTCCAGCCGCGGCTCCCGGATATCCAGACGCGAGAGGTCGATCTCCATACTTTCGTAAATAATCAGCGGCCGCGATGGATTCATCATCACTCCGCTCTCCACCATCAGGGGCACCAGGATATCGGGGAAGGTATGGCCGGAGAACTCCACATAGCGGTGGGCCAGGGAGGAGATCAGCTCCTGGTTTCTGGTGTTCGCTCCCGAACGCTCAATGGTGAGATAGCCCTTCCCCTCCTCGTCTTCGATGATGCAGGCGTCGCTGTCACAGTTATGGAAATGGAGCAAAACCCCGTCGCTTACCATACCCGTAAAGCGGCAACGCAGCCTCTGACTCAGTCCCAGCTTGGCCAGCCCTACCGCGAACAGCAGATCCCCCGGAACGCAGAACATCTTGTTATCCGGGTTATGAATCGGGTTAAAGTCGCCCGCTACGCCCTTGGCAAATGCGCTCGCCTGCTGGCGGGTAAACTGGATCATACCCTCGGACTCGGAATAGTAATCGGTCAGTTGCATATGGGAGTGATGGATTATTCTTTATTGCGCAGGTGCGCCATCATACCCGCAATAGTGGAGATTGTGCCAATTGGATTATGGCAAGAGCGCCTATTTCAATAGAATTAATGACTTGGATTGCCTTACCTTTCGGTTACGCTTTTTGTCCTCAGAGCACTCTTTCCTGCGTGGCGCCCTGCTGGTCATCCTCGCCGGCGACAGGAAAAACATTCCGTAACGGTTACGACCCCTTCAGCATCTTGGGGGCTACATAGTACTGCGCCGTACCACAGCCGGGAGCGACCGCCCGCCAGTCCGCCACATCCAGGCCGATGGACAATACCGCGCAGGTGGGGAAATTCTCCTCGCTGAAACCGCACAGCGCCTCCGCCAGCATGAAAAAACCAGGATTATGGCCAAACATCATGAGGTGGCCGCAGCAATCGTCCACCTCCCGCAGCACCTCCAGCAGCCGCTCGGAGGAGGCTTCATAGATGCGCTTGTCACGCAGGATAAACCGCCCCCTGAATCCCAACTCATCGGCTATCAGCCGGGCGGTGGCCAGGGCCCGTTTGGCGGGACTGGAAAGGAAACAATCGGGCGGCGCAATGACCCCGCCGGCCAGGTGTTGCCCGATCATGGGGGCGTCCTTTTTCCCCCGCTTGTTCAGCGGCCGGTCAAAATCATCCAGAGCCATATCTTTCCAGCTGGACTTGGCGTGCCGTATCAGTGTGAGTACCTTCATCACGATCCCCAGGTCAGTCAAACGCGATGCGCATGATTATGACCTTAATTCCCAAGAATAGCAGCCCCGCCCTGCTCCCCACCGGGACCGTTCCCTGTAGTACACTGCTAACCTGCGTGTGAAAGAGATGAACACGACGGCTGTGTGTACTCCCGCCTGCGGTAAATAGCGTATGGAATCTAGCGAGTTCGGTATCTGGGCCATGCTGGCCTTCTGGGCGTCCGCCATCGGCGGCATCGCCGGCGCCATACGTTGGGCCGGCTCCAGAGGGCGAAACCCGGTTTCCCGCGACCTGATCTTACGTTCCCTGGAACGGCGGCTGGAGGAGGGAGAGATCACCCGGGAGGAGTTCGATCGTAAGCTGGCCGAACTAGCCGCGTCGCAGACCGGCCCCACCGACAGCTAGGCCTGTTGCCGGACCTGACCCTGGCAAAATCACATTCAGCGCAGATTCCGCTTTACGAACTGGCGTAAGGACTCCGCATTGCGCTGTCCCTCAAAGATTTGCTGCTCCCCGTCATCCACGTACAGGATCACGGTGGGGACGAGAAAAACACCGCGCCGGCCGCACTCCGCCCGGTCCGCCCCTTCGCAGGCGAAGCGGCTGGTCCTGACATAGTCCATATCCGCGGCCTCCTGCTCGAACACCTCCCACTCTGGCAGGAAGGCCTGGGAGTGCTCATCCTCCGCGGTGTAGTAGAGCACCACTTCGCCACTCCGTTTATTCGCCTTGCTGAACGGACCCGCAGCCTGGACCGCAGCCCCCCATACAACCAATAACGCCGTCAGAACCACCAAGATTTGCTTTTTCATATCGATCCTCACCCTTGCAATGTAATGTCCCTGTCAGCAACCACTTCGCGTGATCAAGCCCAGCCGTGGAACAGGTGCGGCTTGTCCGCTTTCGCTGCGTTCTGTAATGTGACCGCAGTTTTTGTTCAGAATTCCAGGGGGCTACACCTGATGGAAGAAACGAAAAATCCTGGCGCGGCCCGATAACCATGTCCCTGCTCGACACCATCCAGCGCACCGCGGCGGCGGCCCAGGGATTAAAACGGCCCGCCCTTGGTCTGGCGCTTCTGTTCCTGCTGGCCGTTCTCTATATTGTATTGAGCTCGCAGTCCCATGCCGGGGACCGCTATTTGATTCCCTGCATCATTGGCCTTTTGTGGTCCCTCAGCGCCTATGCCTTCATTATCAACTTCCAGTCGCTGCCGCCTCCTGCGGAGCAGGGTGCCGCCTTATTCTCGCGCCTCAAGCGGCGCCTGCAGCGCATCTGGTATGGCCTGCTCGCCCTCCTGTTTTCCACCGCCACCATCGCCGTTTTGATCGTCAGCTATCGACTGCTCGCCACCTGGCTGCGCGGGTACGGCGCGTAGGCCGGTTGCAACATCACGCAACATCAGCCGTACGCGGAAGATTAAAACGCTCCGGGTAACCCACCTGTAGCAGGTAAAGACCCTGCGGCGGCGCCGTGACACCGCCCAAGGTGCGATTTCTGTAGTCCAGCACCTCCCGGGCCCACTCCACGGGACGGTCCCCCTCGCCGATGGCGATCAAAACGCCCGCGATATTCCTCACCATATGGTGCAAAAAGCCGTCTGCGCTGATCTCCATGATAATCCGCTCGCCATCCCGGATTACGCTTAGGCCGGTAACGGTGCGCACCGGGCTTTTCGCCTGACAGCCCAGTGCGCGGTAAGAGGAGAAGTCGTGGGTGCCCAGCAGGCAGGTTGCCGCTTCCGCCATACGGCGTTCATCCAGCGGGCGATGAATCCAGACCGCTCGATCACGCCAGATGGCGGAGCGCGTCATGCGGTTGAGAATGATATAGCGATAGCTTCTGCTGACGGCTGAGAAACGGGCATGAAACTCGTCGCTCACTGGTTGCGCCCAGGTGATGTTTATATCGTCAGGCAGGTTGACGTTACAGCCCAGGACCCAGTTTCTGGAGGTCCGCTTGGCATCGGAATCGAAGTGAATCACCTGGCCGAGGCCATGGACCCCGGCATCGGTGCGCCCGGCACAGTGGACCACCACGGGATGGTTCGCCACCCGGCTCAACGCCTCCTCCAGCCCCTGTTGGACGCTCACCACGTCCCCTTGCATCTGCCAGCCGTGATAGGCGGTGCCGTCGTACTCCACCCCCATTGCCACACGCATGATCTCGTCACCTGCCTTTGTTGAATCTGTCGCGGTTCGCGCGGGATTATGGAACAGCTTCGTTAAAACGTCCAAAAAGAAGAAAGGCGCACCTTGGTGCGCCCTCTTGTTACGCGTTAAACGCCGTCAGGCATCGGTTATTGGGACAACTGCCCCCGCAACTCCTGGGCCTGCTGTTTCTGCGCCTCGTCGCCTTCTATCAGGATTTCATCCAGGATGTAACCGGCGCCTTCGGCGTCGCCCATATCGATGTAGGCGCGAGCCAGATCCAGCTTGGTGTTCACCTCGTCGATATTGGGGGCATCCAGCATAATGGAATCACCATCCAATGTGGGAGGCTGCACCTCCTCCGGGGTAGGCAACTCCATGTCATTCTCCTCTAAAGAGACGCTGATCCCGCTTTCATCCGCCGCGCCCAGGTCAAGCGCGATGTCAGAACTATCTTCCGATTCAGGCAACTCCAGAGAAAGATCATCCGTACTGATCACCGTGGTGGTCTCCTGTCCCACCATACCGGTCTCTTCCCCAAAGATGCCGCTTTCCTCGCCAACCACCAGGGTTTCCGCGCCCAGGATGCCGGTCTCCTCGCCGATGATGGCGGTCTCCGCATCAAGGAAGCCGGTCTCTTCACCGACGATTACGGTCTCCTGTTCAGCCAGTTCACTGAGACCCATATCAAGGGAATCCTCTTGGGGCAGCTCCAGCCGCTCTTCCTCAATCGCGGGCTGCCCCAGATCCAGGCTCAGATCTTCGCTATCGGAATCAGCGGTAAAACCTTCGAGATCCAGATCGCCAAGACCGCCCAGGGTGTCTTCACCCGCGAGATCCCCGGCTTCGAGTTCTGCGGCCAGCGCATCCAGGTCGAGTTCTCCCTCCTCGTCTTCCAGATTCAGCTCTCCCGTGTCCTCCTCTTCCTCTCCGAAGTCCAGCATGTCTTCATCGACCTGGAAGGTCTCGCTCTCGATCACCGTGGTCTCGCCCGTGCTGCCCGTAGCAAAAAGGGCGTTATCGGGGGCAATCTCACGGCCCATGGAAAGCACCTTTCTCCAGGCGGCGGGATCACTCAGCTCCACGGATGTGCCGGCAGATTCATCGGCCAGCTTGGCAAACCCTTCGGCATCTTTCACCGCAAAGAGAATTTCAAACAGTTTGTGCTTCAGCACATCGCGATCGGAATCCTTGTTGATGGCCTGGCGAATGAGCTCTTCCGCCTGTTGGTAGCGGCCGTACGCGATATAGACATCGGCTTCCGATAGCGGATCCACTTCGCTGGTCTCATCCTGCAAGGCATCCAGGTTGTCTTCAGGCGAGAATTCCGTCAGCAGGGATACGTCTTCGCTGGGGGAGGTCTCATCCGCCAGGTCCGCGGACGCCTCCATGTCCTCTTCATCGTCCTCATGATCGAGAAGAATACTCTCGGCAAATTCAGCCTCTTCCGACGCCGCGGCCTGTCTGCGGCGCACCACGATCCAGACCAGGGCCAGCACGATCAGCGCCACACCCAGCAGTACGCCCATCATGCCTGTGCTGCCAAACAAACCTTCCAGCAGACCCGGCTCGGGTGCGGGCTGCGGTTGCGGGGCAGGTTTGGGCTGCGGCGCGGGTTTGGTTTCCGCCACGGGCTGGGGTTCAGGGGCCGGAGTTTCGGCCGGCTCGGCGGGGGCGACTGCCGGCTCTTGCGCCGCGGGCTGCTCGGCCGCTACGGGTTCGGCAGGCTCTTCCTGGGCGACCTCGGCAGCTGGCTCCTGGGAAGGGGCCTCTTCAGCGGGCGCAGTTGCGGCCGCTTCCGGCTCACCAGCCGCCTGGGGCACGGGTTCTTCTTCAGCGACCGGCGTCTCCGCGGCCGCCTCTTCCATCGCCGGCATGGGCTCGGCTTCTTTACCCAGATCGCTCTGCAGCCGTGCTAACTGGGCACTCTTGATTGCCAGAATGCGCTCCGCTTCGCCGAGCTGCTTCTCCAGATCCTGTACTCTGGATTGCAACTCTTCACCCTCCTGCTTGGCGCTTTCAATACCCTCCTGGGTCAGCAGCAATTCATTCTTGAGACGCGCCTCGGTCTCCTGGGATTTATCAACATCGCTGGCGCCGGCCTCGCCTTCGCCTTCCGGGCGGGCGGTGGCAATCTTCAACTCCGCCTCAGCGGTCTCTTCCGCTACAACCTCTGGAGTAGCCTCCGATTCCGCTTCGGCGGCGGCTGCCGCCTCATCACGCTGGATAGGGGCAATCTCATCGGCCGCGGGCTTCGCGGCAACCTTTGCATCCTGCCGTTCGGCCATCCAGGCATTCAGCTGCTCCTGGTATTGATCGCGCGCTTCGCTCCGACTGACCTGCAGGACCTCTTCCTGGCTGGGGATTCGCAGAATCGCGCCTGCCTTAAGATTATTGATGTTCCCGTTATAGAAGGCATCCGGGTTGGCGCGATAAATCGCCATCAGCATCTGGTTCATGTCGGCGCCGCCCTGCCGGGTACGGCTGGCGATTCGCCACAGGGAGTCGCCCTTGCTGACGGTGTAACTGCCTTCCGCAATGGAGACAGCGGGCTTTACCGCCGGTTTGGCGGGCGCTGGACTGGGTGCGGCCTGGGGCGCCTGCACTGGCGCGGGCTTCCGCGCCAGGGTAACGGGGGGATCAAGCAGAACCGTGTATTCGCGCACCAGCCGGCCCTTCGGCCAGTTGACTTCGATCAGGAAATTGAGAAACGGCTCGCGGACCGTCTCCTGGGTGGTAACCAGGATGATGGTGGTGCCGTCCGTTTTGCGTTCTGGCTTGAAACGGAGCTTGGTCAGGAAAAACGGACGCTCAACGCCCGCCCGGGTAAACGCCTCTTCAGAAGCCAACGACACCCTGACGTCATCCAACGTACCCTTTTCCACCGACAGAAGTTCAATTTCGGCATTGAAGTTCTGATTCAGGGCTGACTTAAGCTGGATCTCGCCAAGCCCCAGGGCATGGGCGCCCACTGAGGCCATCCATAATACGAGTGCCAAAATCAAGGACCACTTGCGGACCATAGCTCCCCCTCGTTTAGTGCCGCTTCGACTGAGACAGTCTACACACCGGGATGCAAATAAAACGACTACCAAGTCACTAAAATCGATCCTGTAATTCCTTATTCCCCGTCCCGTTAGGGGCAAAATGTAGAATGAGGATCATGAATTTTCGCTAACTATAGCTTATTAAATGGCTTTTTACCAAAATTTTGGCGCTTTGGGTACTAAAAAATGGCTGTTTTTTTTGCCCCCGCAGGAACGCCTTCGCAAAGAATGGATTCTTGCGGACGGGATTCCGGCCGGCGTCCAGCCAGCCGGATGATGCCAAGTGAAGGGTAACTACCCTTCCAGCAGGATGCGCAGCATGCGCCGCAGGGGCTCGGCGGCGCCCCACAACAGCTGGTCGCCCACGGTGAAGGCGGATAGGTATTCGCCCCCCATGGCCAGTTTGCGCAACCGTCCCACGGGAACGGAAAGGGTTCCCGTAACCATGGCGGGGGTAAGCTCCCGGATGGTGCGCTCCCGCTCATTGGGGATCACCTTCACCCAATCGTTGGCGGAAGCGAGCATCCCTTCGATCTCGTCCATGGGCACATCTTTGGTGAGTTTGATGGTCAGCGCCTGGCTATGGCAGCGCATGGCGCCGATACGCACGCAGAGGCCATCAATAGGGATCGGGTTCTCACCCCGCCCCAGGATCTTGTTGGTCTCCACGCCGCCCTTCCACTCTTCACGGCTCTGGCCGTTCTCCATCTGTTTGTCGATCCAGGGGATCAGACTGCCCGCCAGGGGAACGCCGAAGTTGTCCGTGGGAAAGGCATCGCCACGCAGGGCATCCGCCACCTGACGGTCGATCTCCAGAATGGCGGAGCCGGGATCGTCCAGCAGCGGCTTCACCGCGGCGTGGGCGCTGCCCATCTGGGCCAGCAGTTCCCGCATATTCTGCGCCCCCGCGCCCGAGGCGGCCTGGTAGGTCATGGCGGTCATCCACTCCACCAGCCCCTCGCGGAACAGCCCGCCGAGGGCCATCAGCATCAGGCTGACGGTGCAGTTGCCGCCGATATAGTCCTTCACTCCCGCCTGGAGAGAGTCCCTGATCAGATCGCCATTAACGGGATCAAGGATGATGACGCTATCTTTTTCCATGCGCAGACTGGAAGCGGCATCGATCCAATAGCCGTCCCAACCCGCGGCACGCAGCTTCGGGAACACCTCGTTGGTATAGCCCCCGCCCTGGCAGGAGACGATGGCGTCCATGGACTTGAGCGCCTCGATATCGGAGGCGTCCTGAAGGGGTTGCGCACCGCCACCCACATCCGGTCCGTCCTGGCCCACCTGGGAGGTGGTGAAAAAGACCGGCTCATCAATCAGGTCGAAATCCTTCTCCGCCTGCATCCGGTCCATCAGCACCGAACCTACCATACCGCGCCAACCTACAAAACCCACTCGTTTCATTGTCTTAGTCTCAAAATCTGTAACCACAGAGTACACAGGATGAAAAACCTTCGTCAGATACGGCGGAGACCGGCCCCGCCGCATTCATTCATCGAACTATAAAAGATTTGCCACAGAGCACACAGAGATCACTGAGAAATTCGTCAAAGTAAATATCTCGCACGCTCTACGGCTAAACATTCATTCCAACCAATGAATACTAGGCCCGGAAAAGTATAAACCACAGAGTTCACAGAGAACACTGAGGTCAACTTTCAATAAACTCTGTGACCTCTGTGTGCTCTGTGGCTAGCAACTTAAAGCGCCGCCACCACGGCATCGCCCATGGCAACGGTGCCCACCTCTTTCATGCCGTCGGACATGATATCCGCGGTGCGCAGCCCATCATTCAACACCTTGTCCACCGCCTTCTCGATCCGCTCCGCCATGGCGGGCTCATCCAGAGAGTAGCGCAACATCATGGCCACCGACAGGATGGTGGCCAGGGGATTGGCCACGCCCTTGCCAGCGATGTCGGGAGCGGAACCGTGGATCGGCTCGTACATGCCCTTGCCGTTCTCATCCAGGGAGGCGGAGGGCAGCATGCCGATGGAACCCGTCAGCATGGCGGCGCAGTCGGAGAGGATGTCGCCGAACATGTTGGTGGTCACCATGACGTCGAACTGCTTGGGCCACTTCACCAACTGCATGGCGGCGTTGTCCACGTACATGTGAGAGAGTTCCACTTCGGGATAGTCCGCGCCCACCTTGATCGCCACGTCGCGCCACAGCTCGGTGACCTCCAGCACATTGGCCTTGTCCACGGAACAGACCCGTTTGCCGCGTTTCATGGCGATGTCCATGGCCACGCGCACGATGCGGTCCACCTCGGACTCGCGGTAGACCAGGGTGTTAAAACCCTCCCTCTCTCCCGACTCCAGTTCGCGCACGCCGCGCGGCTGGCCGAAGTAGATGCCGCCGGTCAGTTCGCGCACGATCATGATATCCAGCCCCGAGACAATCTCAGGTTTCAGGGAGGAGGCGTCGGCCAGTTGCGGATAGAGAATGGCGGGGCGCAGGTTGGCGAACAGCCCCAGCTCCTTACGCAGTCCCAGCAGGCCCCGCTCGGGACGCACCGAGTAGTCCAGCGACTCCCACTTCACGCCGCCCACGGCGCCCAGCAGCACGGCATCCGCTACCCGCGCCTTCTCCAGAGTCGCTTCCGGCAGGGGGGAACCCGTCTCATCGTAGGCGCAGCCGCCCACCAGCGCTTGGTCCAGTTCCACATCCAGACCGTCCTGCTGCAGATGGTT
>JBNKPL010000043.1:0-19575 GCA_050295355.1 Sedimenticolaceae bacterium | reverse complement strand
TGGAAGCCCCGCCGAGAAAACAGAGATAGGCGGGAACCAGCGGCAACACACAGGGAGAGAAAAAACTGAGCAGACCGGCCAGCGCCGCCCCGAACACCGTTACTTCCATACCCATGCCGTCCATCATGCACCCGCGACTTTGATATTGTGATTGGGCTGCAGACGGATGCTCTGCTTGTGCCGGATATAATCGGCCACCACGTCATAGATGGGCGGACCAGAGGTCTCCGGGTTGACCGAGGCCCAGCCACCGACCATATACTTTCTTGAAGCATCGATGGGTTTGCCGCTATCGGTCAGACGCAAATCGGAGATCCGCTTACCGATGGGTTGGCGGATATCGATGCGGTAGCTCATGCCGCCCACGCGCACCATGTCGCCGCCCTGTTGGTAGTAGGGATCGGGATTGAACAGGTTGTCCGCCACATCCTCCAGGATCTCTTTCAGGGTCTGGCCGCTCATCTCTGTGCGGTAGCAGGCGGGATAGGTGATGGCGGTCTGGTTGTAGATGTCTTCCATGCGGATCGGTTGACCCGCCAACAGTGAGCTGCCCCAACGGAATCCCGGCGACAGCGCAATCTCGGTTTCCCTTTCATTGCGGATGGCATCCAGGATCAGATCATCGAAGGTGCCGTTAAAGTTGCCACGGCGGTAGAGGGTGTTCTCGGTGCGCCCCAGTTCCGTATTCAGAAACGCCTGGTGCGGGGCGCGCAGCCTCTCGATCAACGCTGCCATCCCGGCATCGGGAGCGATCACATCCGACAGCACGGGGATGAGGCGGAAGCGGTAGTCGGCCACCTTGCGGTTGCGCACATCCAGGTCGAGCCGGGCGAGGAACTTGCCGTGGGAGCCGGACGCCACCAGCAGCGTATCCTTGACCTTGATCACCGCGGGGATGGCGTCATGGGTGTGGCCGGTCAGCAATACGTCGATTCCTTTGACCCGGCTCGCCAGTTTACGGTCCACGTCAAAACCGTCATGGCTGGAGACCACCACCAGATCGGCCCCCGCCTCGCGCGCCTTGCGCACATTCTCGGCGACCGCCTCCTCACGGATACCGAACGACCACTCGGGGATCATGTGCCGGGGATTGGCCACTGGCGTATAGGGGAACGCCTGACCGATCACCGCAATATTGAGACCGCCACGTTCGAAAAAGGCGGTGCTCTCGAAGATGTTTTCTCCCCATTCGTTATCCACCACGTTGCCGGCGAGAAAGGGAAAGTTGAGCTGTCCGATCAGCTCCTGCACCCGCTCCTGGCCATAGGTAAACTCCCAATGGCCGGTCATGGCGTCCACACCCAGGGCGTTCATCGCCTCCACCATATCGGCGCCGCGCGACTGCAGGGAAGTATAGGAGCCCTGCCAGGTATCGCCGTTGTCGATCAACAGGGTCTTGCCCGGCCGTTCGGCACGAATCGCCTTGATCAGAGTGGCCATGTGGGCCAGCCCGCCGATACGCCCGTACTCGGCCGCCAGGTGCTGAAAGTCCTGGCCGGTGAACATATAGGCGTCGAGGGTGCCGGGGCGCAGTCCAAAGTGTTTCAGCAGCGCCTCGCCGGTGATGTGCGGCGGCAGGCCGCGCGCCTCACCCACCCCCAGATTCACCGAGGGCTCACGATAGTGGAGCGGCAGCAACTGGGCATGGATATCGGTAAAGTTGAGCAGGGTGACCTGCCCGGTAGCATCGAATTCCAGGAGATCCTTCTGACGGATCCCCGACCCCGCCGCGAAGGCATTGCGGCCGCCGGCGAGTCCGGCGCAGGTGGTTGCCGCCATCACCTGCAAGAAGTCTCTGCGTGTCAACATGGGCGCATCTTCTCCGCTCGAAATTCTTTAAGGGTGTCCGCAACGCGGTGGTGGTGGAAGGAGGTGATCACCACACACCGCGTACGGACGACTGCTTCTTACTTGCGTACCGAGGGGCTCTCCACCGGCAAGCCATTGGCGCGGGACATCACATACAGCTCCAGCGCTGTGTACTCCGGCGAGCCCTGCTTGTAGGGTTCCGCCCGGATGTTCTTGTTACAGCCGCGGAAGCGGCGATGCAGGGAACCCAGCTTCTGCCACTTCAGACGATAGGTGGGAAAGCCGTTGGGCATACCCTGGCTCAGGGTCTCAGAGCGGACATTGTTGCCGTGGTTGTTCACATGGCAGTGGACGCAGGCCATGTCCAGCGCGCCGCGGCGCTGCTCGTAGAAGGCCTTGCCCTGGGCATAGTAAGGGGCCGCCTCGCCATCGGTCTTGACCTGAATCGGCATGCCTTTGGACTGCATACGGATCAGGGCGCTCAGGCCGAGCATATCGTCCGACTCCCAATCCCAGGCCGGGGCCTTTAACCGTGTGGTACGGCACTTGTTGATCTGATGTTCCAGGGTGACCAGCTTGCCATCCGCCTTCGATACCTTAGGATAGGTGACCGATTTCCCAGCCATAGAAGCGGGCTCCTGATGACAGGAGGCGCAGGACTTCCCGCTCTCACCCTCAACCCGGCTCCAGATCGCCTCGCCGTGATCCACCCACATCATGGAGGGATTCTGGATCTCGTCGAGCTGCATCTCGCGGGTGGTGTCATCGGAGATCACAAAACCCGTGTAACGCTGACCATCCGTATAATCCTTAACCGCCGGGTCACTCAGGTTCGGCGCCTGGGCCAATGCGGCGCCGATAACGCCAAGGCTTACCGTCAGGGCAAAGGCCGTCGTCTTTACTATTTTCATTGGATATCCTCCTGCCACCCGATCAGCTGACCGCAAGGGTCTTCTTCACGATGGTCTCTTTGCCGTTATCGTCTTTCCAGCTGAACACCAGTTCACCGCTCTGATCCGCCCGGCAGTTGAAGGCGATAAACGGATTGGCCGAGACCGCTCCATGCAGGTCGGTGCTAAACACCAGCCTGCCGTTGTAGTGACACTGGAACAGGTTGACGATCAGGCGCGGAATCAGTTCGCCGGTCTTTTTGTCTTTCCTGCGCCCGCTCTCCATCTTGTGGGGAAAGATGGTGGCGATCCTAAAGACCTCGCCCTTCTTGATTGATGCGGGAAGTTTTACGCGGGGTTGTTTTGCCATAGCCATGATGAATTCTCCTGATCTGTTGCCTTAGCCGCCGCAGCCACCGATGGTGACCTTGATCTGTTTTTTGCCGATATAGGTGGAACCGTCGCTCATCTGCGCCACGGCGACTACGTTCTGGGTCTTGGCCAGACGCACGCGGGTCGACACCCTGGCCTCACCGCTTAGCGGCGTGAGATGAAAGATCGCGACCTCCGGGGCCGGATTTTGTTCTGCAAACAGATGGATGGCGGTCACGTGATCCGCTTCGGTCATGGGACTATCCACGGTCACGGTTACTGGAACGGTGTTTCCGTTTTCGGCAACGTGCGGCAATTTGATATCGATTTTGCCCTCCTGGATATTACTCCCAGCGGCCAGCTCATTGATCCGTGCCTGCGCCTCCTCAGGGGTTGCAAAGGCGGAACTGGAAAAGAGTCCCGCGGTTACCAGGGCGGTTGCCGTAGCACCGCTGACAGTGAGAAATCTGCGGCGGTCAATCGCCGTACTATTAAACTCTTGATTAGACATCGTTGTTTCTCCCGTGAGGCCGGTTATTTCAGTGTTTTCAGGTAGGCAACCACATGCTCTACCTCTTGGGCGGTGAGGATCGGTTTCCCTGCGAATTTTTTCAGCACCCGATGCAGCCCTTCAGTCTTATGGAAGGCGGGCATCATGGTGTCCGGATTGATCTGTTTGGGATCGACCACACGCAGGCGGAGCTGAGATTCATTCAGCCGGGTGGCGACGGCCGCCAGATCGGGACCCACATTGCCGTGGTCCGCCTGCTCCGGGATCGGCATGCTGTGGCAGGCCAGACAGTTGCCTTTTTTGCGGTCAATGGCGATTTTCCGCCCTTCGGCGGCATCACCCTTTAGACCGGCCAGCGGCGCGTCGATGCCGTAATTGGTGACGGTATAGTTGACAACGCTATCGGCCCCGGCGTGTGCCCCGGCCGACAGCAGCACCGCCAGGGTGCCGAGCGTTATGAATGATCTCCTCATGGTTCCTCCTCAAGTCTTATGGCCCGGCGATGCCGCGACGCCCCTGCGGGACCGTTCAGCCGCCGATTCTGGATGTGATGGTGCAACCGCCTCATGGGCTGGAAAGCGGAGAGCTTCCTGCTGGCAATAGCCGCCTTGTTATTGCATGTGCGGCGTTAGTCTCACTTCCTGTGAACTGTTTTAGTTCGCCGCGCCCGCCCTGTGAATCGGGTCGATTACCCTAGTTGTTCAGGGAAGAGATAGGAGGGATGGTGGATTGTTTTGATGGGCATCAGGGTAAACCCCGACACGGCCCAATGATCACCACTACTTGCGGTTACGCCAGCGGGGCGAACGTGGGGGCATTTAAGAAAACGGAGAAGGCTCCAGGGCAACGGCCATGCGCACCAGATGGGAAACCGAATCGGCCTCCATCTTCTCCATGATTCGGGCGCGGTGGGTCTCGACGGTCTTGATACTTATGGAGAGGTGGTTGCCGATCTGTTTGTTGGACAACCCCCCCACCACCATGGCCATCACTTCTTGTTCCCGGGGGGTCAGGGTTGCATAGCGCTCCTCGATCTTGCGCTGTTCCCCGCGAAGCTGATCCTGCTGGACGCTCTGTTCCAGGGCGTTGTGGACACAATCGAGCAGCACCTGATCGTTATAAGGCTTCTCAAGGAAATCCACCGCGCCTGCCTTCAGTGCCCGCACCGCCATGGGCACGTCCCCATGACCAGTGAGAAAAATAGTCGGTATATCGGAGCCCAGTTCCTGCAGACGGGACAACAGGGCGAGGCCGCTCATACCGGGCATGCGCATATCAAGCAGCAGGCATCCGGGGCGCTTCGGGTCGAAACTATCCAGAAACTCCTGCGCCGAGGCGAAGGTTTCCACGTCCAGGTTGACGGAGGAGATGAGCCAGCGCAGCGAGTCGCGGACCGCCTCATCATCATCCACTACAAATACGGTTCGGTTGTTCAAATTGAGGACAAAACAGGTAACTCAAGAATGCGGTACAGATTCGCGCATTCCCTGGCCCTTTTCAAGCTGATCCTGCCTGTTTGCTAAAGCGACCGCTCCCAGGGAAGCATAGCCACACCACTGAGGGCCCTCTCGGCAACCCTTGGGCGGATTTGGTACACCTGTTCCAGGTTGTCGGGTGACAGCGCATTAGCAGGATCTCCCACGGCATAAGTCCGGCCTTTGTGTAGCATCTGCAGGCGATCACAGAAATGGGCGGCGAGGGCAAGGTCGTGCAGCACTACGATGGCGCCGCCGCCCTGGTCGCAGTGACGGCGAATGAGGGCCATGACATCCAGTTGATGGGCGGGATCGAGGGCGGCCACGGGCTCGTCCGCCAGCAGGATGGCGGGCTCCACCACCAAAGCCCGCGCAAGGAGCACCCGCATACGCTCCCCGCCAGACAGGGTGTTGAAGGTGCGCCAGGCCAGTTGGGTGACATCGGTCTCTTCCATCACCCGGGCGATCACCGCCGCGTCATCGATGCCCGGCTTTTGCCAGGGATCGAGATGGGGCAGACGGCCCAGTTCCACCAGCCGTTCCACTTTCAGTGGCCAGGAGACCACATTTTGCTGCGCCAGATAGGATATGGCCTGGGCGCGCTGACGCGGGGACATCAGGCTCACGGGTGTGCCATGCACGGATATGGCGCCGCCGTGTTCCGGCAGCAGTCCGGTGATGACGCGCAGCAGGGTGCTCTTCCCGGCGCCGTTGGGGCCGATCAGGCCCAGCAGTTCGCCCGCCTTTAGCTCCAGGCTGATATCCGTCAGGATCGGCACCTCACCCGCGCTGTAGGAGATGTTGCTGGCCTGCATCATGATCATAACTGTATCCGGCGAGTGCGCAGAATCAGGTAGAAGAAGAAGGGCGCGCCCACCAGTGAGGTGATCACGCCCACCTTGATCTCCGGTCCCTGGGGAAACAGCCGCACCAGGATATCCGCCGCCAACAGTAGCGCCGCCCCGCCGAGGGCGCTGGCCGACAGCAACCGGCTGGGCTGAAAACCCACGAAGGGCCGCAACATGTGGGGCACCACCAGACCGATAAAGCCGATGGTCCCGGTGATGGATACCGCCGCCCCCACTGCCAGGGCGATGGCCGACAGCAGCCGCCAGCGCAGACGCGCCAGATTGAAGCCCATGGATGCGGCGGTCTCTTCCCCCAGGGTGAGGGCGTCCAGCGCCTTGCCGCTGCCGAGCAGCAGCAGCCACCCCAAGAGGGAGGTAGGCAACAGCATCCAGAACTCGCTCATACTGCGGTCGGCCAGAGAGCCCATCATCCAGTAGACGATCTCCCGCACCGCGAAGGGGCTTGGGGCCAGGTTCAGCAACAGGGAAATGAGGGCGAAGGCCAGGGCGTTGATGGCCACCCCGGCCAGGATCAGCACCGTGACGCTACCCTCGCGCCCGGCCAGCAGATAGACCAGGGTCATGGCCAGCAGGGAACCGAGCATGGCCCCGAGGGGAAGCGCCAGGGCAAAGACGGTGGAGAGACCGAAGTAGAGCACCACCACCGCGCCGAAGGCGGCGCCGCTGGCGCTGCCCACCAGTCCGGGACTGGCCAGAGGGTTGCGCAACAACCCCTGCATCACCGCGCCGCAGAGACCCAGGGTGGCCCCGGTGACCACGGCGATGAGGGCCCGAGGCAGCCGGATCTCGGTGAGAATAATGGCCAGGATGGAGTGCGTGTCGTTCAGGGTGTCGCGCGCCGCCTCAATGATGGGCAGCGGATTGCGCCCCACCAGCAGGGAGACAAAAAAGAGCAGCGTCACCAACAGAGACAGCAGAAGAAGCAGGCGCCGCTGTGGCATCTCCAGTGTGCTCATGGCTGGTGCGCTCCAGAGAGGAGTTCAACCGCGTCGGCGACCATGGGGCCGCCGCAGATCCAGTAGCGGAAGCCGATCTCCATGGGCGGACGGCCGCCCGTGATGCGCGCCAGGGCGGGATGGGAGAGGTTGCGCTGGGCCACGGAGTGGGTGCCGGGGGCGTAGGTGGAGGTGAAGATCTGCTCAGGCCGGGCATGGAGCAGCCGCTCCATATCGATTACGCCATAGCCTTTGATCCCGGACTCCGCCGCCACGTTACGCCAGCCCGCCAGCCGCAACGCCTCGTCCTGCAGGGTGCCGCTGCCGCTGGTGTAGCCGCGGGGCTGGTAGAACACCGCCTTTCCCTCCAACCTTGGAAACCGCTGCGCCACCGCCTCGATACGGCGATCCATCTCCGCGATGATCGCCTCGCCCCGCGCCTGTTCTCCGATCAACTCCGCCATTCGGCGGATATTGTCACGAATCGCGGCGATGTCACTGGCGATGGGAATCTCTTCTACGCGGTACCCCAAGCGCCGCAGCAATGCAACGGTGGCGCGGCTGGAGTGACTGCCGGCCAGCACCAAATCCGGCTTCTGGGCCAGCACCTCCTCCGCCAGTCCGCTGTTGGTTGCGTGCTGTTGCGCCTCCGCCGCCATGTAGGAACTTTCCCGCTCCAGCGCCAGGGCACTTACCGAGGCAATCCGTTCCGCCGGGGCCAACATCAGCAACAGCTGATCGGTGCAAAGATTGATGGAGACGATACGGCCAGGCGGTTCGGCGGCAAAGACCGAAGCCGTTCCGGGCAACAGGAGCGCCCACAGCAGGATTTGAGGTATGAGTTTGCACATCCCTCGACAGGTGATCCTTTGACGATTAGTGGAGAATCATTTCAACATGAAGGAACCAAAACGGGAACCGCCTTGCGGCGATTCCCGCTTTAATTCTACGAAAACCGGCCTACGACTTGTTGCGCAGCGGACAGGCGGTGCGGTCGTACTTGTCGCCCAGGGAGTCCCACACATAGTCCAGCGCGGTTTGGGTGTAGGCGAAGAAGTGGTCCTCTTTCATATATTCGATCAGGCGGGTGCGCCGGATCACGTCCATGAACTGTTTCTTCATGCCCGCGAAGACGATCTCAATGTCGTTGGCGTTCAGCCGTTCCGCCAGGTGGTGCAACACCTCCTCGCCGGTGGCGTCGAGCTGATTGATGCCCGAGGCGTCCACGATGATGAAACGCAGTCTGGGTTTGGAGGCCACCTCTTCCAGTATTTTGTCCTCGAAATAACTGGCGTTGGCGAAGAAAAGGGAACCATCAAACCGGATCAGGGATATCTGATCGCTGGTGGGCAGCGGATGCACCGAGATATCGCGCATGGTGCCGTCTTTATAACGCGAGAGCACCGCGACCCGCGGCCGCATGGAGCGGATCATGAACACCAGCAGGGAGAGCCCCACGCCGGCGAGGATGCCGCCTTCCAGGTGCGGCGCCAGATAGAGGGTCAGTACAAAGGTGATGACCGAGATCACCGCATCCTGGGGTTGCGCCTTCCAGGCGTGGATCACCGGCGCCGCCTTGATCAGGTTGATCACCGCCAGAATGATCACCGCTCCCAGAGTGGCGTTCGGCAGATGATAGAGCAGCGGGGTCAGAAACAGCAGGGTAAAACCCACCACCACACCCGTAACCACCGAGGAGAAGCCGGTCAGGGCGCCGGCGTTGATATTCACCGCCGAGCGGGAGAAGGAGCCGGAGACGGGATAGCCCGAAAACATGCCGGAGATGATATTACTCAACCCCTGCCCCACCAGTTCCTGGTTGGTGTCCAGCCGCTGCCGGGTCTGGGCGGCCATGGCCTTGGCGATGGCGATCGCCTCCATGAAGCCGACGAGGGAGATCACCACGGCGCTGGTGATCAGCTGTTTGATTATGTCCTTGTTGAACTCGGGGATGGTGATGCCGGGGAGCCCCTGCGGAATGGCGCCCACCACCGCGCCCCCATTCTCCTCGAAGCCGATAATCCAGGAAGCGAGGGTGGTCACCACTACCGCCGTGAGCACGTTGGGGATAGAGGGGAAAAAACGTTTGAGTCCGACCATAATGGATATCGCCACGACCCCCATTACCAGGGTAGGCGTATGGGTATGTTCCATGGCGGCCAGTACGGTATTGTGGACCGTTTCGTAATAGTGTTCGGAAGGCGCCACGCTAACGCCGAACAACTTGCCCAGCTGGGAGGTGGCGATAATCAGGGCGCCCGCATTGGTAAAACCCACCACCACTGGATGGGAGAGCAGGTCCACCACCACGCCCAGCCGCATCAGGCCGAGGGAGAGCTGAAACAGGCCCACCAGTACAGCCAGGATCATGGCGTAGGCCAGATAGCCCTCGGGATTCGCCGAGGCCAGCGGCCCCAGGGCCGCCGCCGTCATCAGAGAAACCACCGCCACCGGGCCGGTGGCCAACTGGCGCGAAGAGCCGAAGAAGGAGGCCACCAGGGGCGGCAAAAAGGAGGCGTAGAGCCCCACATACGGGGGCAACCCGGCCAGCTGGGCGTAGGCCATGGACTGGGGGATCAGCACCAGGGCCACGGTGATGCCGGCTACCACATCGGCGCGCAGGGTATCTTTATTTTTTAATTCACGAATCCATCTGAGAAACGGGATAAAACGTCCCGGCATACTCATTATCAGCTCAACAAACCAAGCCACGATTCCCCCCGCTTCCACGCCGGATAGGATAACCCTATAAAATTAATAGATTATAGCCGCATCCTAAAGTTTTTTCGTCAAAAGTCCACACCCGCGCCGCCAACTTGCTATTGATAATTATCAACGCAATAAATGCAACAGGATCCTCCCAGTTTTTTTCCATATTTTTTTGTTTTCAGATAACCTTAGGACTGCTAAAAAATCAAGAACTAAGAACGGCGCAGATACGAATTTCGGGGACACACTCCAGGACCGATGAGCCACAAGAGTGGCCCCAGCAAGAATTTGTGTATTGTTAGGAGTTAGAAGACGTGAACAGACTGTATTACTTGCTGATAGCGGTGCTGTTTCTGATACCCGGAGCCGCCCTGGCGTCCGGCTCGGAAACACAACCCGCCCTCACTGGCCATTGGGTGGGCATCACCTCCCTGTTGATCTTTGGCGCCGCCTACCTGCTGGTGATGGCGGAAGAGTTCACCCATCTGCGCAAATCCAAGCCGGTCATCCTGGCGGCGGGCGTCATCTGGGCGCTGATCGCTTGGGTGATCTCTGGCATGGAAGGCTTCGCCGCCAATGCAGCGGAAGAAGCGGTTAAGCACAACCTGCTGGAGTACGCCGAGCTGATGCTGTTCCTGCTGGTGGCCATGACCTACATCAACGCCATGGACGAGCGCAATGTGTTCGAGGCCCTGCGCTCCTGGCTGGTAAAGATGGGCTTCGGCTTCCGCAAGCTGTTCTGGATCACTGGCGTACTGGCCTTCTTCATCTCCCCGGTCGCCGACAACCTCACCACCGCCCTGCTCATGTGCGCGGTGGTAATGGCAGTGGGAGGCAGTAACTCCAAGTTCATTCTGCTCGCCTGTATCAACATCGTGGTGGCAGCCAATGCAGGCGGTGCCTTCAGCCCCTTCGGCGACATCACCACCCTGATGGTATGGCAGAAAGGGATCGTCACCCCCCGGGGCGCGGTGGACTTCTGGGCCTTCTTCGCCCTGTTCATCCCCTCCCTGGTCAACTGGCTGGTGCCGGCGGCGATCATGCACTTCGCGGTGCCCAATGAACAACCCAGCGGCGGCGGCGATGCGGCGGTCATGAAGCGGGGCGCCAAACGCATTATCGCCCTGTTCCTGCTCACCATCGTCACCGCGGTCAGTTTCCACAACTTTCTGCACATGCCGCCGGTAATCGGCATGCTGACCGGCCTGGCCTTTTTGCAGTTTTTCGGCTTCTTTCTCAAGAAAACTTCCCACATCGACCACCACGGCAAGGAAGAGGACCCTGAGCATGAGAGCCAGATGGGCGACCCCGTGGCCTTTGATGTGTTCAGCAAGATCGCCCGCGCGGAGTGGGATACCCTGCTGTTCTTCTACGGCGTGGTGCTGTGCGTGGGCGGCCTCGGCTTTATCGGCTACCTCGCCATGGCCTCGGAGGTGATGTACGTGGACTGGGGCGCCACCAACGCCAACGTCATGGTGGGCATCCTCTCCGCCATCGTGGATAACATCCCGGTGATGTTCGCGGTGCTGACCATGATGCCGGACATGTCCATGGGCCAGTGGCTGCTGGTGACCCTCACCGCCGGGGTCGGCGGCTCCCTGCTCTCCATCGGCTCCGCCGCCGGGGTAGCCTTGATGGGGCAGGCGCGGGGCCAGTACACCTTTTTCGGCCATCTAAAGTGGACGCCGGTCATCGCCCTTGGTTATGCCGCATCCATCGTGACCCATTTGTGGATCAATTCGGGATCGTTTTAATCAAGAATAACCCGGAGGGGCGCCGGCCCGAGCGCCGATGCCCCTCCGCATAGGAACCCTGATATGGCGCGACATATCGCAACCCCGTTCCTTCTGATACCGGCTCTGCTGCTGTTCCCGGCAGCGGTTTCCGCCGCGGGCATGGAAGGCCGCGCCGCCGACTACACCTCTCACTGGGCAGGCCTGCTCAGTATCGCCATCTTCGTCAGCGCGTTCCTGGCGGTGGCGGCGGAGGAGTTCACCCTCCTGCGCAAATCCAAGCCGGTCCTCATCTCCGCGGGGATGATCTGGGCGCTGATCGCCTGGGTGGAACAGTCCACCACGGGGGCCCCTGTGGGAAGCGCGGAAGTGGCGGTTCGCCACAATCTGCTGCGCTACTCGGAACTGATGTTGATCCTGTTGGTGGTAATGACCTACGTCAACGCCATGAGCGAGCGCCAGGTGTTCGCCACCCTGGGCCGGATCATTCGCGCCCGGGCCTACAGCTACCGGTTCTTGTTCTGGGCATCGGGCCTGATCACCTTCCTGCTCGCCCCCTTTCTCGACAACCTGGCCACCGCCCTGGTGGCGGGGGCCATCATCCTGGTGATCGGCGGCAGTAACGGTCGCTTTATCGCCCTGGCCTGCACCAATATCGTAATCGCCGCCAACGCGGGGGGCGCCTACAGCCCGTTCGGCGATCTCACCACCCTGATGGTGTGGCAGGCGGATGTGGCGGCGTCCGATGGCGCGTTGGGTTTTTGGTCCTTCTTCAAGCTATTTCCCGCCTCCCTGGCGGCTTATCTGGTGCCCACCGCGATTATGCATTTCGCCGTCCCAGAGGGAAGACCGGAATCCGTGGCCTCGCCCGCCCGGATGCGGCGCGGCGCCAAGCGGGTCATCCTGCTGTTTCTGGCCTCCATCGCCACCGCGGTCTTTTTCCGCGGCGTACTGGAGCTGCCGGCCGCGGTAGGCATGTTGACCGGGCTCTCTTATCTGCAGTTCTTCGGCTACTATCTGAAAAAGACCCACCGCAACACCGAGCCAGCCTCAAGTGACGAAGAGGGAATGGGCGGTCCCATTCCGCTGGACAGCGAAAACCCCTTCGACATCTTTACCCGCATCGCCCGCTCGGAGTGGGATACCCTGTTCTTTCTCTACGGTATCGCCATGTCCGTTGGCGGCCTGGCCTATCTCGGCTATCTCCATCTCGCCTCCGACCTGTTGTATGGACAGATGGGCGCCACCACGGCGAACATCTCCCTTGGCCTCATGGCCACCCTGTTGGAGGACATTCCCGTGATGTACGGCGTGCTGGCCATGATGCCGGATATGTCCCAGGCCCAGTGGCTGCTGGTCACCCTCGCCGTGGGCACCGGCGGCTCCATCCTCTCCATCGGCTCCGCCGCCGGGGTAGCCCTAATGGGACAGGCGCGTGAGCACTACACCTTTTTCTACCATCTGCGCTGGAGTCCGGTGATTTTACTCGGCTATGCCAGCGGTATCGCTATACAGTTATGGTTACATCCATAATTGGATAGCATTCGCTAACAGACCGTTTTTACCAGCCATATACAGGCCACTGAAGAAAGTACGTTCCGTCACAGCAAGCGGCAAGGGGCGCTAGAAACCGCTCTCCCGAATAAACACTGCGGCCGCATGCCGCCACAAGCGGCCGACTATGGCTTGGCGTTCCGCCTCAAGCTTCACGATGCCGCGCACTACCTGTTCCGGGACGGGCGCCGCCGTTTCCAGGTCTACCCGATAGATGCCCTGCGTTGGAATCAACTCCCCCTCCTTCGTGATTCGCGCCGGCAGGTCGCCTCCCAGGAGTGAGGCCAGATAAGGCTCTTCCAGTTTTTGTGCGTTGACCCGGGCAATTGCGCTCACTTTAACCTCCTCCACGAGACGGGAGGGATCGTCGGGGATAAAGCGGGCCGTCTGCCCCACCGTGATCCGCGCCAGATCTTTCTCCGTGACATAGGCCCTTATCCGCGGACGCCCCTCTGCCACGATCAGGCCGAGTGGCAAAGCCTCGTTGATCCAACGGCCTGGATGCAAAGCCTTCGCCATATCCACGACCCGGCCGCTGATGGGAGCCCGCACCTGAAGCTGCGCCTTACGCTCCAGCAACCCTTCCAGGCGGGCGCGCTCGGTTAGCAGGCGCTGACGCAACACGGCGATGTCCCGCCGCGCACCACTGCCCGCCGCTTCGCGGGCCACCAGCTTTTGCGCGATGTCGATACGCAGGCGCGCCAGTGCGATGTCGCCATCCAGATCGGGAGCCGACAAAGTCAGTAGCGGATCACCCGCCGCCACTTGGACTCCCTGCCGCAGGAACGAGGTTTCGACGCGCGCCGGCACTGGCGCAAAAAGGTAGGCGTGCGGATCGGCGCGCATCACCGCGGAGAGAGTGACACTGCCCTGCCAGGGATAGAACAGGAGGCCACCCAATCCCGCCAAAAGCAACAGAGTGGTGAAAGTTTGCCGATTCAGGCGCATTTCGTGGCGCCGCCGCCACCATTCGCGCAGTTCCATCTGCGCGGGGCGGGCGATAAACCAGAGAATTTCCACAGAGAAAAGCAGCAGGCCCAGCACTTTGAAGAACAGGGTATAGACCAGCAAGGCAATGCCGAGAAACAAGAAAAAGCGGTATATCCAAGTGGCATACGCGTAGGCCAGCAAACGCCGCCGCAGACCCGTTGCAAAGCGTTCCGGCGGCGCTTCACCAAAGCCAAAAAGGGCCTCGCGCAGATGCCAGCGGGCAAGTGCAAAGGCGCGGCTTTGCAGGTTCTCGATACCCCAGATGTCCGACAACAGGTAATAGCCGTCAAAGCGCATCATGGGATTGAGATTGATTACCAACGTCAAGGTCCAGGTGACGGTAGCGACCAGGAAGGAGGCGTTGCGCGCCGGGCCGTCGGGCAGGAACGACCAGAGAAAAGTGGCCAAACAGGCCAGCACCAGTTCGGCGCCCATCCCCGCCATGCCGATGACGAGGCGCTGGCGCCGCTTCACCAGTTTCCAGGCATCCCCTGTATCCGTATAGAGCATGGGCCAAAGCACCAGAAAAGCGATGCCCATCGTGGGCACCCGGCAGCCAAAACGTTTGGCGGTTATCGCGTGCCCCAATTCATGCGCCAGCTTGGCAAAGCCAAGCGCGATACCGTACCAGACGAGCCCCTGCCAGGAATAAAAATCGAGAAAGGCATGAACGAAACGGTCCCATTGGCGGATGGCCAGGAGCAATCCAATCGTTCCCAGGAGCAGGGTGAGTACCAGGAACCCTCTGCTATAGAGGGGAGATGCCATCCGCGCCAGTTTGGCGAGGACGGCATCCGGGCGCACCAGCGGGATACGAAAGAAAAGGTAGTTGTGCATTAGCCATTGCCACCAGGAAAGCTTGACTGCCTCTGCCTGATAAGCGAGACGCCGCACGTCCTCGGGACGCTCGGCACGCAGTAACGAGTTATTGGCAAGGAAATCCAACAACCAGGCGACCTCATCGCCGTCAGGCGCTCTTCCCCAGCGTTTTTCGACTTGCGCAACGACAGCCTGGAGATCGCCCAGATGCCAGGCTGAGAGCAGTTGAAATGCACGTTCGCCGATGCGGATGAAGCGGTTGCACAGAGGATCGTGGAGAGTCCAGGTGGGGCCGCCATCGTAGGCCGCGGGCCCTGGATAGAGCGACAGGTCATCGCGTAGCGGCGGCAGGATGGATGCTTCCATCAGAATCCCAGCATCTGCCGCAACGCCGAAAGAGGGCGGCGGAAAAGATAGTAGGCAAGCGGCACCCGGCCGCCCTGGATCTTGGCCGTGCCGCGCAAGCCAAGGCGGGGCAGCTCCTCTCCCTCGAAGTAGGCGATGGCGCGATAGCTCAGCACATCGCTCGCGGACAACTCCGCCTCGTAGCTAACCGAGTGCAGCCGGGCGGCCAAGGATTGCAGGGGATCGACGTTCAGGAACAGGCGTACTTCCGCGCCCTTTTCGAGAACGATGGCGTCAGCGACGGGCAGTTCCATGCGCAACTCCAGCCGCTCAGGATCGGCAATCTGCAAAACCTTCTCGCCGATCCGCACTGGCCTGCCGATCCAATCGTTGGGATCGCGAAAGACGGCAATGCCCGCACGCTCCGCCCTAACCTGGATGCGGCTGAGTTTTTCCGCCGCATAATCACGTTTGGCCTGGCGCACATCCCGCTCCGATTGCAGCAGGGCGATGCGTGCCCGCTGCCGGGAATCGGCAAAACTGCCCTGGGTGGCATTGCGCAATTCCGCTTCCGCGACGGCCAGCTCTTCGCTGGCGATTTCGAGCGCATTTCGCAGTACCGTATCCTCGAAGAAGAAGAGTTCCTGACCGCTCTTCACCGCTTCGTTCGGGGTCACATGAAAGCTGGCGATAACGCCATCCAGCGGTGCGGCAACAATGACGGGGTCGCGTGGTGTGACTTCGGCGGGCGCCAGCACCGACTGGCGCACGGGGAAGCTCAGGAGCGCAATGATAAGCAGGGGCAGCAACCAGGCTGCTGCGCGCTTCATGCGCGGCGCCGGGCGAAGGGAGCGGGGATGGAGGGCCATCAAAGCGTGGGCAAAAGTCTCCGCCAGCCGTTCCGCCAACACTGGATCGTCCGCACCCCAGGGCTCATCACGGGACAGAAGCAGGATGGCGCACAGACGCTGCTCCCGATCCCACAGGGGCAGCCAGAAGTTATGCTCGGAACCCCATTCGCGCCAACCTTCCCGCTCCGCTTCGCTCAGATCACCAACAGTAAGGAAATAAGCCGTATCGAGATGTCCTTCCTTCCGCAACCGTCCGGCCAGTTTCTCCATCCAACGGATGTAAGGGGCGTCCCTGTCCGGGGCGCTCACGTCCGAGGCGGCGGTAATCGCCAGGCCGGCCCCCGAGGGCTCGAACAGCAATGCCTGACGGTAGGACAGGAGCGTCCGGGTGCGGTTAACGATCAGGTAACGCAGCGCCGCCTCGTTTTCGGCATCGCGCGCTTCTTTCTCGATTTGCAGCAGCACGAGCAGCCTTTCCGGCGCCGGGCCTTCGGTGCTCACGGCGCTGCTCCACCGTCCTCGAACAGGGCGGTACCACTCATGCCGGCCATCAAACCCTGCGCGTCAGTGCTGAGTTCCCCATACACCTTTACCGATTGGCTGATCGCATCCACGCGGGCACCCACCAAGGTCACCCGGCCCTGGTGCTGACTGCCGGTCTCATCCACACGCAACGAAAATTTAGCGCCTTCGTGCAACCAGCCCAGCCAATGGGAAGGCACCACCAGTTCCAGGCGAAGGCGTGAATCGTCGAGAATGCTGAGCAGTTTGTCGCCCGCCGCCGCGCTTTCGTGCAGCTTGGCGTGCGTTTCCACCACCCGGCCCGCAAAGGGGGCGGTGATGGCGCAGCGTTTAACCAGGATGTCGGCGGCAGCCACCTGGGCGCGCGCCCGGTCCCGCTCAACCCCGGCGAGCGCCACCTCAAGCTCACCCGTGGATTGCAGGGCGGCCAACTCTCTCTTGTTCGCGAGTGTTTTTTCAGCGCCGCGCAGGAGGGCGCGGGCCTCGTTCAGATGCGCCTGGTGCAACCGGCAGTCGAGCGCCACCAGCACATCCCCTTTCTGAAAACGCGCACCCTCTTCGAAGGGCATCTCGATAATGCGTTCAGAGAGTTCCGCCGACAGCACTGCCTCACGCTCTGGAACCAGCAGAACGCGGACTTCGAGCGGCACTTCTTCCGCGTGAAGCGGCAATACCAGGAAAAGCGCCGCAAACGCCACAAAGCGCATTACGGCCTCAGGCATCGCCGCCGGACTCTCGAACGTTCTTTAGGAAACTGCCGCTCTTCCCTGGCATACATTACATTGAGGCCCCGGATTCCGATGCCGGGATTGCGGAGGTATCAAAGGTCACGCGGCCCTCCAACCAATCGTCGAAACGGACGCGAAACGCCTCGGACAGAGTTCCCAGATCGTGACTGGATACCGCTTCGGGCAGTGGATTGGAACCCACGGAGACATAGATCTGTCCCATGGCGCCACGGAGATCGGAAAAGGCCTTGTCACGAATCAGTTCGGCGAGCACAGCGTCCACCTCATCCTTGATCACCTCCAGTTCGCCCATAGCCTGGCTGGAACCTGCGGCGCGGCTCTGCTGGAGCAGGCCGTTGACCACACCGTGCAGTTCGTTGGCCAGTGCATATTCGCGCTCGGCCTGTTTATAGCGCAGCCAGGAGATATGCACCTGACTCAATACCGCCATGCTCAGCGCCAGCCGCCGGGTGTGAGTCACCTCCACCTGCGCCTCCGCCGTATCGATGCGGGTGGGTGCGGTAAAGACATCAAACAGGTTGCCGGTAATGGTGGCGCTCCAATCCCACCAGTTGGAGACATAGTTGAAGGAGTTGCTGTCGTAGTTCCAGCCGCCGCCAAGCCGGATGCCGGGCAGGGTCTGCAGGATCTGCCGCGTCACCTCCTTGTGGCTGATGCGGTCCTGGTACAGTTCCTCGCGCATTTCGGGACGGTGGTTGAGGGCGTAGACCTCCATCTTCTCAAGATCGAGCTGGATCTTCGGTAAACGTTTGTATTCCTTGCCGGGAGCGAGGGTGAAGCGGGTGCCTGGCGGCAGGTTCATCAGCGCCGCCAGGGTGGTCTTCGCGGTGATCATTTCACGGCGCAGCCCTTCCATCTGACGCAGCAGTTGCAACAGGTCGCGGCGGTAGGTAAGACTTTCACGCGGATCGGACAGGCGCTTGTCGCCCACCGTGCGGGCCTGGTCCAGGGCCACCCGGATACGATCGGTAAGCGGCCCGATGCGCTTGAGCAGACGTTCCGCCGTGACCGCCTTCCAGAAGGCCTGACGCACGTCCTGAATGATGTTGTGCACCACCTTGCGGCGGCGTTCCTCCAGGATCAGCGAACGGTCGGATTCCTGCTGCGCGCGTACATAGGAAACGCCGAAATCGAGAATATTCCAGGACAGATCCAGATCAAAGGTAGTGATCTCCTTATCCTGGGAGGTGGAGACGGCGAGCGATTCCTGGCCAGTAATCAGTGAGCGGCTGCTGGCGCCGGAATATTCGTCACGCTTTCTCCAGCCCGCATCGTAGGTCAACTTTGGGAGCAGGTTTAGTCTTGCCGAGGAGAGGCGTTGTCTGCCAAGCGCCGATTCCATCAACTTCAGGCGATGATCCAGGTTGTATTTCACCGCCCGCGCCATCGCCTCATAGAGCGTGATCGAGCCGGCAACCCCCTCCTGTCCTTCGAAAAGAACCTGAAGATCTTCATTGATCTGCTGAGCCACCTCCTGATCGGTCAGAGGTTTCGTGCCCGCACACCCCCCCAGCACAACGAGACCGCACACCCATACCGCATGTCCAATCGTTTTCCCTATCACCTTTATTTTCCCCATTATTGATCCCGTAAACCCGGCTGTCCCAGAGCCGCCGCCAATGCGCCCCAGCGGACATCCTCCTGTTCTAGTGCCGCATTCGCCAGTTGCCTCGAAAAGGCGGGCTTGCCAAAAACAACCTCCTGGCCACCTTTATTTAACGGTTCGGTTTGCATGGCCTCGCCGAGCCGCCCCCTTTCAACGGGCACACCCATGCCCGGCATTCTTTCGCCTGCGCCCTCTTCATCCAGTTGACCTCCCAGAACCCTTTCCGAATCCCCCAGGCCACTGTTGGAAGCACCCTGGAAAAAGCTTCCCAAACCGCCAAAACCAGTGCCCAGGCCGCCGCCGAAGCCACCAAACAACCCTCCAAATCCAATATCCTCGAATCCTGGATACTCAACCGGGTCATCTTCAATGCCGACGGTGGAGAGAATGCCGCTGCCATAGTAGTGATTCAGCGCGCCGTTATTGCCAGTCACGGCACCGCGAAGAATGCATATCGTATCGATCCCCATCGACGGGTCGCCGATATTCCCGGGATCAATCAACCCACCCTCCAGGGCAACAAGGCCAGAGATGGTGTTGATACCCACGATGCCATCGGTCTCGAAAGGTTCGGTGGAACCAGTGGGCGGATTCTGTCCTGACCCGTCCCCAGAACCTTCTTCGCCGAACCCATCATTCGTGCCTTGTTCCGAGCGGTTCAAATCATTTAGGCCGCCCTGATCTGAGGTATCTTCTTGCGCCTGTTCCGACAGGGTAATTGTCGAAGAGACAGACAGGGTGCTATTCACGTTGTCATTGGCACCCGCATTCGATCCGTTATCAGTGAGCGAGGTAATGGTGGTCACCCTGTCGTTGCCATCAGTGGCCGTCAGGGT
>JBNKPL010000042.1:0-19762 GCA_050295355.1 Sedimenticolaceae bacterium | reverse complement strand
GGCCGTTTTTTGGGTAGCACAAGAGATGGTTTTGGTCGAATGCGATTCGCTATTGCAGGTAATATGATCGTAGGCAATGTCCCTCAAAGGGGATGTGATTAATCACTATTCGCCAAGGATTATTGTTTTCTTTTAATGATTTAGAACGAAGCTGTTTTGTATGTTTTCGCTATCGAAATACACATGTGCAACGGACAATACCGATTCACTCCTTGGTTCGGTGCAAATGGTGGGGCAGGGCCCCACCCTGCGGTTTCTGGTTTTGGTTTCTATGCCGTTGCGATTAATTTTTCTTGTGCAACTTCTCTTCTGCGTTTCTCAGTGCTTCCCATAAGCGGGGTTCCTGAAAACAGAGGCTTCCGCCACCGCGTTTCTCCTGGGAGACCATGCGGTTGAGGTCGGCGATGCAGACCCAGGGTGAGGCGCTGGTTTCGTTTTTCAGGGCAATCGCCCACTTTGCATGGTCCTTGGTATAGGGCCATTCATAGGTCAGCGAAGGGTTGATGGTAAAGCGTACGTTCAACAGGTCTTCGTCGAAGTCAGGGGAGCGTTGGTCCTGCAGAGGTGTTACGGCGCCCCTTCTCCAGGTCTCAACCACCAGGTCACACTTCAATTCAGGAGAGACCAGATCGAGCCAGAAGTCTTCTCCCCATTTTCGGCTCTTGGCGATGAGCAGAAACTCCTTGCCGCCCCTGGATTTAAAGCGGACGGTGGAGGGCGTCTTCGATTCATCTATCCCGTTGCCATGAAACAGCATGGACAGCGGCTCGTCTTTCCCCAGGGTGGCCGGGATGCGTGAGCTCTCTTTCAGGACCTGCGGGTTTTGCTGGCGCAACATCTGCCCGGCGATTTCGTTGGCCGTTTGATAATCGGGCAGGGAGATGCAGATGAAGGTCTGACCGTAGATGGCCTCATTATCAGGTAGGGTTGCCTCGGCCTTGGCGGGAAAGCGCGGGGTGGAGTGGAGCAGCAAGAGCGCGGAATCGCTGGTTTTGTCAAAGGCGAGAATGCCCTTGCAGTGGCCTTTCTCGGAACTGTTTTCCTCTTTGTCTACATGCTCGTCGTTGTATGCGATGTAGCCCGCGCTATCAGGCGCATTGAATATGGCCGTCAGGGTGTGATTCAGGGCCTGGTCATCCTGATCCAGCCCGGCGGGCGATAGTTTAAGCGTTGCGGAGCCGGGATCGAAGTAGAGGAAGTCGAAACCTTTGTTATTGCGGGTGCCCGTATGTTCAGGGGTTTTATAGATAAACCACCAATCCACGGACATTCCCTGTTGATTCTTGGCTTCCATCATTAGAACGTAATCTCCCTGTCAGATATGCCGTTCATCGCATCCGCCTGCCGGATTTTGTTGGAAAGACGACATTTCTTTGATGCGGCAAAGGGTTAAAGAGAACGGCAATGCTGCCGATAGTAGCATGAATCAATATATGGATTTCGCGCGGCAACGGTATGGCGGTTGGGTTGCGGGTGGTCTTGCCACACGTCCTGTAAGGGGAAACCGCCAACAGCGGTTAACAACAATATGTTTCGCTATTTTGGATATGGTTCCAATCTGAATATTACCTCCCTGCGGGCCAAGGGCGTGGAGCCGTTGGCGTCGCGGCGCGCGGTTTTGCATGGCTGGCGCCTGCGTTTCAATGTGCAGCATTTCTTTCGACACGAGGGCGGTGTGGGCAACATCGAACGTGCCGAAGCGCCCGGCGACCGGGTGCTCGGGATGCTTTACGAATGTCCCGATGAGGCCCTTGCGCCCCTGGATGCCGTGGAGGCCTGCGGTCACGGCTACGACCGCATCACCGTCGAGGTGGAGGCGGAGGGGGAGCGAGTGTCCGCCTTTACCTACGTCGGTATGCCCGAGTTCATCGATGACCAGTGCCTGCCGAGCCGCCGCTATCTCAATATCCTGATCGACGGCGCCCGCCAGGCCGGTCTTGATCCCGGCTATGTGCGGGCGCTTGAGGCGCAGCCGGTCCACCAGCCCGATGATTATCCGGCCTTTACGCCGCCGTCCGGCGGCTATCCCGTGTTCGATGCCGCCTCCCTGGCACGGCGGCCGCTGTACACGGCCCTTTACGGCGCGGTTTTTGATATGTCCGGGGCGCGTCCTCTACATGAATATCTGAAAGGTTTTTTCGGCGGGCGCGACATGACCCTGTTTCACCTGAAACGGCTGGACAGCAGCGACGGCAGCGAATCCATGGATGACATTCGGCATGGACGTCTTAATGAGGCCCAGCTACGCTATCTGAACGGATATTTGAACGAGTATGCCAGGGAGTATCGGTATGTAGGCCGCTTTGAATACAACGACAATCAATGAGGAGTTCAGCTATGGACCAGTTCCCCCCGGCACTGCAGCACGGCAATCTTGAGGAGGTATTCCCCGGCATCTTTTTCGTCAGCGGCTCAATGGAGACGGTCCTGCAGGATATGGACTGGAAATTCAGCCGCAACATGACCGTGGTGCGGGACGGTGAACGCCTGGTCATCGTCAACAGCGTACGCCTGAGCGACGAGGGGTTGGCTGAACTCGAGCGGCTCGGCGATGTGACCGATGTGGTCCGCCTCGGTTCTCTCCATGGGCGCGACGATCCGTTCTATGTGGATCGCTACGGCGCGGAGTACTGGGCCATGCCCGGCATGGAGCACGAGACCGGCCTCCAGGCCACGCAAACCCTGACCCCGGATGGGCCGCTGCCCATTGCGGACGCCTCGCTGTTTGAGTTCCAGACCACCCAGATCCCGGAAGGGATTCTGCGCATCGACCGTGCCGGGGGGGTGCTCGTCGCCTGTGACGCCCTGCAGAACTGGACCGCCCCGGATGAGTTTTTCTCCGATGCCTCGCGGGAGCTGATGCAGCAGATGGGCTTTTTCACCCCGGCCAATCTCGGCCCGGTCTGGGTCCAGCGGGCCGAACCCGCGGCGGATGACTTCGCCCGCCTCAAGGGGTGGTCGTTCAAGCATGCCCTGTGCGGCCACGGCGATCCCCTGTGCGATACCGCGCACGAGGATTATGCCGCCACCTTCCAACGTATGTTCGGCGTCTGAGCCGCCGGCCGGGTGGAATAGCCACGTGGAGGAGGAAGGACTGCAACTGGATGGCTACGCGACGGGTTCGGTCCTGTACCGCTCCGGCGGCCGGGTGGTCTATCGCGCCCGCCGTCTGGAGGACGATGCCACCGTGGCGCTGGAAACCCTCGACCTGGAGTATCCCGGTCGTGAACAGGTAGCCGGGATTCGCCGCGAGGGGGCCATCGCCCAGCGTCTGGCCGAGGTCGACGGGGTACGCAAGGTGTATGCCGTGCTGCCACATGGCAGCGGCAACCTGGCACTGGTCGCCGAGTGGTTCGAGCGTTCCCTTGCCGCCCACCTGGCTCAGATGGATGGTAATGGCCTGCCACTCAGTGAGGTGCTCGACATTGCCCTGCAACTGGTTCGTACCCTGGGCGGAATCCACGCCCACGATATCGTGCACAAGGCATTGACCCCGGAGTGCGTGTTTATTGATCCCGTCAGTGGCGCCGTTGCCCTGGCCGGTTTCGCAATCGCCTCTGAGTTGGATCAGGAGCGGCAAGCGGTTCAGATGTCGCGGCGTATTGAGGGGCCGCTGCCCTATATTTCCCCGGAGCAGACCGGGCGCATGAACCGGGATCTGGATTACCGTTCCGACTACTACTCCCTTGGTGTCCTGTTGTTCGAACTGCTGACCGGCAAGCTGCCATTCGAGGCGGACAATCCGCTGGAATGGGTACACAGCCACATCAGCCGTTTGCCGCCGACGCCGCACGAGATCGCGCCCGCGGTGCCTGAGGCGGTATCCGCCATTGTTCTCAAGTTGCTGGCCAAAAGTCCCGAGGCCCGTTATCAGAGCGCTGAAGGACTGATACACGATCTATCCTATTGCGCCGATCTGCTGGCCTCCGGTCGTGAGGTCGCGCCCTTTACGCTGGGTGAAAAGGATGTGGTGCAGAAATTCCTGCTGCCGCAAAAGTTGTATGGTCGTGAGCGTGAGCTGTGGGAATTGCTCGATCTGTTCGAGGCCACGGTGGCGGGCCATGTTGAGTTCTGCCTGGTCCACGGCTACTCGGGGGTTGGTAAATCGGCCCTGGTGAACGAAATCGACCGCTCCCTGGTGCGTGAGCATGGCTTTTTGGTCCAGGGCAAATTCGAGCGGTTGCGGCGGGGTGAGGCCTACAAGGCGCTTGCCACCGCGTTTCAGAGACTGATTCAGCAGGTGCTGGGGGAGACGGAAGCGCGCCTGGCGGAGTGGCGCCGGCGGCTGCTGGATGCGCTGGCGCCCAATGCGCAACTGGTGGTGGAGCTGGTGCCGGAGTTGGAGTTGATCATCGGTTCTCAACCGGAGGTGGCTGAACTGCCGCCAGCCGAGGCGCGCAACCGTATGCATATCGTGCTCACCGCCTTTTTGCGCACCTTCGCGCGGGAGGGGCATCCGCTGGTGCTGTTTCTCGACGATCTCCAGTGGAGCGATGCCCCGACCCTGGAACTGTTGCGCCGTTTGGCGACCTCGAGAGAGTTGAGTCATCTGTTCCTGATCGGCGCCTACCGCAGCAACGAGGTGGGTCTGGGGCATCCGCTGCGCCTGTTCCTGGATGATCTGCAGACGCAGAAGAATATTCACCAGCTTCCCCTCGGACCTCTGGGCCGCGACTCCATGGCGCAGTTGGTGGCCGATGCGCTGTGCCGCGAACCGGACCAGATTCGTCCGTTGAGCGATATGCTGTACGACAAGGCCCAGGGCAATCCCTTCTTTACCAATGAACTGTTACGCCAGCTTTACGAGGAGGGCGCCATCACCGCGGATCCGGTTAGCGGCCGCTGGAATTGGGATCTTGATGCCGCCCGTTGGTCCGGGGTGAGCAGTGACGTGGTGGAGTTTATGGTGGAAAATCTGCGGCGGTTGCCCGCGGCCACCCAGCAGACTCTGCAGTTGGCGGCTTGCATCGGCAATACCTTCGATCTGCAAACACTCTCCGCTATCAGCCAGCACTCCGCTGATGAAACGGCATCGGCGCTGCTGCCCGCGCTGAAACAGCACACCATACTTCCCTTGCACAACGACTATCGCCTGGTGGGCGGACAGCGGGAGAACGGGGCCGATGAAACGGTAACTCTCAATCCAACCTATCGCTTTCAGCACGACCGTGTGCAACAGGCCGCCTATGCCTTGATCGTGGTCCAGCAATTGCAGGATGTGCATCTCTCCGTGGGACGCCTGATGTTGCAGCATGCGGGCGGAGATGCATCGGGCGAACGCCTCATTGAAATCGTCGGCCATCTCAATGAAGGGCGCTCGCTGATTGAGTCCGCCCATGAACGCTTGCACCTGGCGGAGTTGAACCTGCGTGCCGGACAGCGCGCCAAGCGATCCTCGGCCTACGAAGCGGCGCTGAAATATCTACAGGTGGCAGCGGAGCTGTTGCCCGATGATCCATGGCGGGAGACACCGGCACTGATGCGGGAATTGGCCAAAGAGACCCAGCAGTGCGCCTATCTCACTGGACGCGCCAAGGAGGCGGGGAACTGGATTGAGGTCATGTTGAAGCACGCCGAGTCGGATCTGGAGTGCAGCGATATCCTGGCGACGCGCACCCGGCAGTACGCAACCCTCGGGCGGATGGATGAGTCCATCTTCTCGGCCATCCAGGGCCTGGCCCTGCTGGGGATTGAGTTTACCGACCAGCCCATGTTGGAGGACATCGCCGAGGAGCGGGAACGGGTGGAGATGAATCTGAACGGCCGCGCCATCGAAGATCTTGTGCATGCACCGCTGGTGGAGGACCCATCCACCCTGATGGCCATGCGGCTGCTGATGGAGATCTTTGCCGCCGCCTTCCTGTCCGGAAGCGGAAACCTGTTTCCCTATCTGGTGCTCAAGGCAGTGAACCTGTCGCTGCGCCACGGCAACTGCCCCGAGTCCGCCTTTGCCTACGCCGCCTATGGGATGCTGCTCTGCGGTGAACTGGATGAGCCCGCCCTCGGTTACCAGTACGGCAAGGTGGGGTTGGCTATCAACGAACGCCTGGACGACGTAGCCCTGCGTGCGCGGGTGGTCTATGTCTACGCCATGTTCGTGCACCACTGGAGTAACCACTGGTCGAGTTTGAGCCCCTGGTTCCGCAAGGGCATTGAAGCGGGCTACCAGTCGGGGGATTTGCTCTACCTCGCCTATAGCGCCCAGGACTGCGTGATCTGGGACCCGGCTCTGGACCTGGAGACGGCCCACAGGCAGCATGCCGAGAACCTGGAGATCGTGCGCGAGTGCGCCTATCAGGACTCTCTCGATTCGGGCACCCTGTTCCTGCAGTTGCAGCGCAATCAGCTTGGTCTGACCGACTCGCCCTGTAGCCTGAGCGATGAAAGTTTTGATGTAAAACAGTGTTTGGAGGGCATGCGTGAGCGCCAGTTCATGACTGGAATCGCCAACTATCACATCTACAGCGCTGAGGTCTGCCTGCTCTATTGCGACTACAACCGGGCCCTTGAACATGTGCGTGAACAGGACCGGCTGATTAAGTCGGTTATGTCTTTGCCCCAGTTGGTGCGCTTCTACATTGTCGCCTTTCTGACCCTGGCCACCCACTATCCGGAAATGGATGTCCATGAGCAGGCCGAGACTCGGGAACGGCTGGAGCGGGATCTCGCGCGCATGACGCGCTGGGCCGATAACTGCGAGGAAAATTTCCGCCATCTGCAACTGTTGATGGAGGCGGAACTGTTGTGTCTGGACGGCTCCAGTGAAGGAACCATGGAACGTTTCGAAAGCGCCATTGACGCGGCGCGAAAAAATGGTTTTCTGCGGGATGAGGCCATGGTCTGCGAACGGGCCGCGCGCTATCTGTTGGCCCTTGGTCACAGGAGATCGGCGGAGGGGTATCTGCGTGGCGCCTACCGTATCTATGACCGTTGGGGCGCCCAGCGTAAAGTCGTGTTGCTGGAACAGGAGTTTCCGGTGTTGCGCGAATTGGCAACGAGGGAGCCGGCGCCGGAGAAGGCGCCCGCGACGGGCGACCTTGACCTGGCTTCGGTGATGAAGGCGTCGCGGGAGATCTCCGGTGAGATGGTCCTGGACCGGCTGCTCAAGACCACCATGCATATCCTACTCGAAAATGCCGGTGGCCAGTGGGGCTGTCTGGTGGTGCGGCGGGAGGAAGGGCTGGCGGTGGAGGTGGCGCAGTTTCCGCCGAAGGGCCTGGCCACGGCCGGTCTGCCGGCCTACTCGCTGGTCCCGATGGAAAAGGGAGAGGTGCCCCTTCCCGTGACCCTCATTAGTCAGGTGCTCCACGGCGCTGAGGCGGTGGTGCTGCGTGATGCCGCCAATGAGGGGGCATTTGTCCAGGACCCGTATGTGCTTCACTCCCGGCCCACATCGATTCTGTGCGTGCCGCTCCGGCGGGGGCAGTTTGAAGGCGCCCTGTACATGGAGAATAACCTCGCCACTGGTGTCTTCACCAGGGAACGGGTGGAGGTGATACGCTTGTTGGCCGCCCAGGCGTTGGTGGCGATTGAGAATGCGCGCCTCTACGAGCAGGTGCAGGACTATTCTCGAACCCTGGAAGAGAAGGTGGCCGAACGGACCGCTCGCCTGGAGCAGCTTAATCAGGAGTTGCAGGGCCTGGCCGACCGTGACGGTCTGACCGGCGTGGCCAACCGGCGCCGGGGGGACGCCTATCTGGAGCAGGCATGGGCGCGTCTGCGGCGTGAAAAGCGTCCGCTATCGGTCATCATGCTCGACGTGGATCACTTTAAGGCCTTCAATGATAACTATGGCCACCAGGCCGGCGATGATTGTCTGGTGGCGGTGGCCGAAACAGTGGATGCGCAAATGAAGCGTCCTGCCGACCTGGTGGTTCGGTATGGTGGAGAGGAGTTCCTGCTTATTTTGCCCGACACGGAACGTGATGGGGTGGCGCGGGTGGCCGAGGAAGTTCGCCATGCAGTGGAATCGCTGGCGATCACGCATGCCCACTCTACTGCAGCTGACGTGATTACCATAAGCGCCGGTACTGCTACCATGGTGCCGGTGGAGAAAGGGGGTGCAGATCACCTGTTGCGTGAGGCGGACATCGCCCTCTATCGGGCCAAGCGGATGGGACGTAATCAGGTACATTCTGCATCCACGGATACGGCGGGATAACAAAAAAGAGACTCACCGCTTTCTATCATAAATGGGGATGGTATCCCTGCGATAAACTCAGGAGGAGAAGATGACCACATCGACTTGGAATAACCAACCGGCCAGCGGCGAATGGAATGCAGCGGATAACTGGACCCCTTCCGGGGCGCCCACGGAAACGGCTGCATTCGCCGCCTCATCCCAGACGGCGATTACTTTTTCACCGACCGGCGAGGCATCGGTGGAAAATATCGAGTTTGCCGAAAATGCGTCCGCCTATAGTTTTACCCTCGGTGTTTGCGCCTCACCGGCCCTGACCATCACCGGTCAGGGTGTCAGCAACTGCTCCGGGACACAGCAGAGCTTTGTCGTGGCCGCTACCAGCAGCGGTTACACGGATCCGCAACTCCTGTTCACCAACAGCGCCACCGCGGGCGGCGACGATATGTTCTACTGCGCCGGTCCGGAGACGGAACAAGGGTACGGCGGTGGTGTTATCTGTTTCCGCGACAACGCGACCGCGGGTTCGGCTTCGTTCAAGGCATGGACCGGTGCCGCCGCGCCGCCGAAGCATGGCAGTACCGTGGGTGGCGAGATCAGTTTTTGCGATACTTCAACGGCGGATAGCGCCCGCTTTATCATTTACGGAACGCTCGGGACCGATGGCGACACCTTCGGTAATGTGGTCTTCCATGATGCCGCGACCGCGGCCAATGCCACCTTTATCAATGTAGGCGGAACGGTCTCCGGCGGTGACGGAGGCAATACCCAGTTTTATGGCAGTTCCACCGCCGCCCACGGTGTTTACAATAATCGCGGTGGAACCTACCCGAAGGCCAACGGTGGCGACGTCGCATTCGACGGCACGGCGAACGGGGGTTATGGCCACTTCTATAACCATGCGGCTCAGGCGGCGGGGGCATACGGCGGCGTTACCAGCTTCAACAATAACCCGCCCGATATGGCGGCATCGCAGGGTGCCTCCGCGGGCAATGGCTTCTACTTTAATTACGGTGCTCGGGATGGCGAGCAGGGCGGCGGCGGCCACCTGGAATTCAGCGCCAAGTACGGCTCTCCCACCGGGGCCAACGCCACTATCTTCAACTACGGTAGTGATATCGAAAGCAAATCTAGCGCGGGTCATACGATCTTCTCGATCAACCAGCCTACCGACTATTTTCCGACCGCGGGCAACGCCATCATCTGGAATCACCCCGGCGTGAGCGAAGGGGCCGCGGCGGGCTTTACCGAATTCTCGGTATACGTCAGTAAAAATAATGGAGGTGGCAGTAGTGCAGGCAGCCATGTTCCGACGGCAGGCGATGCGACACTCTTCAATCTCGGCGGTTATACGTCGAAAGCGACCGGGGGTTATACCGTATTCTCGGGAACATCCAGCGCGGGCAACGCGACGCTAATCGCCTATGGCGGAACCCACGGCGGTTATGGCGGAAAAATTGCATTCTACGATAATGCCTCGGGTGGGACGGCGACGGTTCAGCTTTACGGCAACGGCGAACTCGATGTCAGCGACCATACGGGCGGCGTGACTATCGGAGCACTCGAATTGAACGGCGGCGTGGTCTCAATCCAGCTTGGCGGCAGTGTGACCACCCTCGGCGTGTCGAGCGAGTTGGCACTTAACTCAAATCAGATGACCTTCTCCCTGTGGAAGAAGGATGGTGGCGGCTTTGCCTTCAACTCCCCCTACACCATCCTCACCGCTGGTAACCTCGCCAACTTTACGGCGGAGCAATTCTGCGCAAACAGCATCGATGACGTGGAGCCGACTTTCGCTATTGTCGGCAATGATCTTCAGGTGACTTTTTGGCAGAAGTGACAAGGCAGTGCGAAGTATTGAGAAGAGTTACTGAATGACATGAGTGAGTTTGTCGGAAATCTGAAGGAAGTATTCACCCTGTTCGGGCCGATCAATGCTAAGCGCATGTTCGGCGGCTATGGCATTTACCACGACGGTTTGATGTTCGCCTTGGTGGCGGATGATGTGTTGTATCTGAAGGCCGATAAACAGTCGGCGGATATCTTCATCAAACAGGGCTTGCGACCCTTTGAATACGACAAGAAGGGTAAGACGGTAACCATGTCCTACTACACGGCGCCCGAAGAGATTTTCGATGATCCGGAAGAGGCGAAGGTGTGGGCGGTGCGAGCCTATGAGGCGGCGTTGCGGGGAAGGAAGAAGTAAAGCGGACAACGCTCCGCGTTAATGTGAAAACGCTTACGGTTTAATAGTCCAGCATCCCTCGCTCATGCGGTCATGACCGGCCAGGTCCTTGCGGGTTTGTACGTTCGAGAAGCCCGCGGCCAGTAACAGCTGCCGCACTTCCGCCCCCTGGTCGTAGCCATGTTCCAATAGCAGCCATCCCGGATCGCATAGGTGGGCGGGCGCCTGCTGGATAATCCGGCGGATATCATCCAGTCCGTCCGGGCCGGAACGAAGCGCCTGTTGCGGTTCGCGGGGCAGGTCGCCCTGTTGCAGATAGGGATCATTCTCCGCTACATAGGGCGGGTTGCTGACGATCATATGAAACGGCTGCTTGGCTAGCGGGTCACACCATGCCCCGTGCCGTGTGGTTACGTTATTCAGTTTCAGCCGCTGGAAATTGCCCTCTGCAATGGCGAGCGCTTCTTTGGAGGCATCGGTTGCGGTGATGTTGCAGCATGGGCGTTCCGATGCGATGGCGGCGGCGATGGCGCCGCTGCCCGTGCCCAGGTCGGCGATTTGCCACTGTGCATCGGCGGGTATCAATTCCAGCGCGCGCTCTACCAGCAGTTCCGTCTCGGGGCGGGGGATAAGGGTGGCGGGGGAGACGGCCAGTTCCAGGGACCAGAACTCCCGGCGGCCGGTGAGGTAGGCGATGGGTTCTCCCGCCATGCGCTGCAGCACCAGTTGCTGGAAGCGGTTATGCTGTTCTGGGGTTACGGTTTTTTCCGGCCAGGCCATGAGGTGGCTGCGGGATTGGCCAAGGGCATGGGCGAGCAGGATCTCCGCCTCCAGACGCGGCTCTATATCCGCCAGGGCGGCAAGCGTATGACTCGCCTGCGCCAGTTCCTGTTTTATGCTTAATTCCGTGGCCACGAAGTGTGGGGGTTCAGCCTTCCGCATCCGCCAGGGCGGTGAGTTGTTCCGCCTGATACTCCTGACGCAGGGGATCGATCACCTGATCCAGTTCGCCCTCCATGATCTCTTCCAGTTTGTACAGGGTGAGATTGATGCGGTGGTCCGTGAGCCGGTTCTGCGGGAAGTTGTAGGTGCGGATGCGCTCGGAGCGGTCGCCGCTGCCCACCTGCAGTTTGCGGTTCTGGGCCTGTTCGCTGGCCTGCGCCTCCTGCGCCTGGGAGAGCAGTTTGGCCTGCAGCAGGGACATGGCCCGCGCCTTGTTCTTGTGCTGGGAGCGTTCGTCCTGACACTCCACCACGATGCCCGTGGGCAGGTGGGTGATGCGCACCGCGGAGTCGGTCTTGTTTACATGCTGGCCGCCCGCGCCCGAGGCGCGGTAGGTGTCGATGCGCAGGTCGTTGTTGTTGATATCCACGTCGTCGATCTCTTCCGCCTCGGGCAGGATGGCCACGGTGCAGGCGGAGGTGTGGATGCGGCCCTGGGATTCGGTATCCGGCACCCGCTGTACCCGGTGGGTGCCCGATTCGAACTTGAGCCGTGCGTAGACCCCCTTGCCGCTGATGCGGGAGACGACCTCTTTGTAGCCGCCCTGCTCGCCGTGACTTTCGCTGATGGTCTCGGTCTGCCAGCGCCGGGCCTCGGCGTAGCGCAGGTACATGCGGTGGAGGTCGCCCGCGAACAGCGCCGCCTCGGCGCCGCCGGTCCCGGCCCGCACCTCCAGAAAGATGTTGCGTTCGTCGTTGGGGTCGGCGGGGATCAGCAGCAGTTGCAGTTCCGGCTCCAGCGCGGCGCGCCGCCGTTCCGCCTCCGCCAGTTCCTCTTTTGCCAGTTCCGCCATCTCCGGGTCGTTGAGCATCTCCCTTGCCCCGGCGATCTCCTGTTCCAGGTTGCGGTAGCGGCCGTAGCACTCCACCACGGGCTCCAGCTGGGCGTACTCCTGGCCCAGGCTGCGGAAGCGGTTCTGGTCGCTCTGGATTTCCGGCTCGGCGAGAAGGGCGGTAATCTCTTCGTAGCGTTCGGCGATCTGTTCCAGTTTGCTATGGATGGACGGCTTCATGAACGGCTGCCGCTGTCCTTGATCTGTAGCAGGGCGTTGGCCGCGTCGAGCAGTTCCAGCTCGCCGTCATGGCCCGCCTGGCGGATGCGGGTGCTGGGGGTATGCAGGATCTTGTTGGTCAGGGTGTTGGCCAGGAACTCCAACACCTCGTCCGGCGCCTTGCCGTTCTGCAGCTGACGGCGGGCGCGCTCCAGCACTTCGTCGCGCATCTCTTCCATCTGTTTGCGGTAGTCCTGCACCAGTTCCACCGCGTCCAGGGAACGCAGCCAGCCCATGAACTCTTCGGTGTGCAGGTCGATGATCTCGTCCGCCTGTTCCGCCGCCTCCTGGCGGGAGCGCATGTTCTCCTGGATCACCTCTTCCAGGTCGTCCACGGTGTAGAGGTAGATGTCGTTCAGTTCGCCTACCTCCGCTTCGATGTCGCGGGGAACGGCGATATCCACCATGAAGATGGGTTGGTGTCGGCGTTTTTTCAGGGCGCTTTCCACCGTGCCTTTGCCCAGCACCGGCAGGGGACTGGCGGTGGAGGAGATGACGATGTCCGCCTCCGCCAGGTGGTTGCTGATCTCGGTGAGAGAAATGGCGTAGCCGTCGAACTGGTCGGCAAGCTGGTGCGCCCGTTCGATGGTTCGATTGGCGACGATGATGCGGCCGATGCCGTGCTGGTGCAGGTGGCGGGCGGCCAGTTCCACCGTTTCGCCGGCGCCGATGAGCAGGGCGGTCTGCTCCGAAAGATCACTGAAGATCTGCCGCGCCAGGCTCACCGCGGCGAAGGCCACCGAGACCGGGCTGCGGCCGATGGCGGTGTCGGTTCTGACCTGCTTGGCCACGGCGAAGGAGTGCTGGAACAGCCGGCCCAGCAGTTTGCCCGTGGCTCCGGCGTCACTGGCGGTCTGGTAGCCCGCCTTGACCTGCCCCAGAATCTGCGGTTCGCCCAGCACCATGGAGTCCAGGCCGCAGGCCACCCGCAGCAGATGGCGCACACCCTCTCTCCCCTCATGGTGATAGAGATAGGGGGCGATGGTCTCCAGCTCCAGGCCGTGAAAACCACTCAGCCAGCGGTCGATCTCCTCAGGGTCCGCGCCGTTGGTCCCGCAGTAGATCTCGGTGCGGTTGCAGGTGGATATGATCACCGCCTCCTCCACGCCGGACAGTTCGCGCAGGCTCCGCAGGGCGCCGACGATGATGTCGGGGCCGAAGGTGATCCGCTCGCGGATATCCACGGGGGCGGTTTTATGGTTCAGGCCGAGGGCGAGCAGGGACATGGAGGACAGCTATCTATTTAGGGGTCTGTTTTCAGGAATCGAAATTTTGAATTATCAATGGGTTAAATACAAGTAATAGAAGAAGATTTTCCTTCCGTCCGGTTGGTGTGAGTGAGGAAACATACTATTATGCGTTTTTCAGCACGGAACCCAGCCTCCCTATGCGTATCTGCCGTAGTCACAAACTGATCCTGCTGTTGCTGCCCCTTGTGCTGACCGCCTGCGGGACCGGGGTGCGCAAGGAGGATGGCACTGGCTCCGAAGAGCCGGGGGCGGATATCACCACCGGCCAGCCGGGAGTCTCCGTAGCCCCCCTTACCCCGGAAGTCATTTTCAACATCCTTACTGGCGAGATCGCCATCCAGCGGCAACAGCTGGACCTGGCCTATGACAGTCAAATGGAGGGCGCGCGCCTGGCCGGGGACGCCAAGGCGGCGGAGCGGGCCACCCGCATCGCCATCCATCAGCGGGACTACAAGAAGGCCACCCAGGCGGCTGAGCGCTGGGTGGTGCTGGCCCCGGAGGACCCCCAGGCGCGGACCATTCTGGTGCTGGTCCATCTCATGAATGTGGAGATGGGGCAGGCGCTGGAGCAGTCGCGGCAGCTCATCGCCCTCTCCGAGCGGCGTGGCGAGGACGGTTATCTTCACGTCATGGCGGCGGTGGTCCAGTCGCAGCAAACCATCCAGGGACTGGAGATCGTCCAGCAGCTGGCGTCCGAAAACCCCGGCGATGTGCGGGCGATCTATGCGGTGGCCCTGGTGGCGGTAATGGCCAAGGATTACGAACTGGCCGAGTCGGAGGTGCGCAGGGTTCTGGAGCAGCAGCCGGACATGATCAAGGGTCATGTGCTGTTGGCCAGGATCCTGGTGACCCGCCAGAATTTTGAAGGGGCGAAGACCGCCTTGCGGGAGGCGCTACGGCAGTTTCCGGAAGACAAGATCCTCAACTCCACTTATGCCCGCCTGCTGGTGGAGATGCATGATATGGAAGCGGCCTATGACCAGTTCAAGAAGATGCGCCGCCTGGTGCCGGATGCGCCGGAAGTCCATCTCTCCCTCGGGGTGTTGGCGATTCAGCTGGAGCGCCTGGACCGGGCGCGGGGTCATCTGGATGACCTGCTGCGTTTAGGAAAGAAGAACGACGAGGCCTATTACTACCTGGGCCGGGTGGAAGAGCTGGATGGAAACAACGATGCTGCCATGGAGTGGTATCAGCAGGTGGGTCAGGGTGACCGCTGGCTGGAGGCCCGGAGCCGGTTGATCGGGTTGTTGGCGGAGGCGGGCGAACTGCCCCAGGCGCTGGCCATGTTGAAGCAGTTGCGCCAGATGCAGCCGCGGCTCTCGCTGGATTTCTATCTCCTGGAAGGCGAGCTGCTGAACAAATACGCCACGCCGCAGGAGGTCGAGGCGCTCTACGACCGGGCGCTGCAGGCGCACAAGGACGATCCCGATCTGCTCTATGCGCGGGCCATCTATGCCTCCAGCCATGGCAAGATCGTGCAGGCGGAGCAGGATCTGAAACTGATCATCAAAAAGGATCCCAAGCACGCCGATGCCCTGAATGCGCTCGGGTACACCCTGGCGGACAAAACCACCCGCTACCAGGAGGCCCTCGGCTACATCGAACAGGCACTGGCGCTGAAGCCCGACTCGGCCGCCGTTCTCGACAGCATGGGCTGGGTGCAGTTCCGGCTGGGCAAGACCGAACAGGCACTGCTGTATCTGCGCAAGGCCTTTGACAAGCTGAAGGACGCGGAGATCGCCGCCCATCTGGGCGAGGTGCTCTGGACCCTGGGAGACAAGAGTGAGGCGCGGCAGATATGGAAAGAGGCCCTCCAGAAACATCCGGAGAGTGACTATCTGAAAGAGGTGGTTCAGCGGCTGGATCCATGAATACGGACTGGGATGAATTCCAGAGCTGGCCCGCACCAGCCAAGTTGAACCTATTATTAAGGGTCGTGGGCCGCCGTGCGGATGGTTACCATCTGCTGCAGACGGTGTTTCAGTTTCTGGATGTGGCCGACGAACTGATGTTCCGGCCGCGGGACGATGGAGTGGTCCGCCTCCTTAATCCGCTGCCCGGGGTTTCGGAAGAGCAGGATCTGACCGTCCGCGCCGCGCGCCTGCTGCAGCAGGAGACGGGGGTCACCGCCGGAGTGGAGATCGCGCTGCGCAAGCGGCTGCCCATGGGCGGCGGACTGGGCGGTGGCAGCTCCGACGCCGCCACCGTGCTCACCGCCCTGAACCAACTCTGGGGACTGGGGCTGGAGAAAGAGCGGCTGGCCCGGCTGGGGTTGCGGCTGGGGGCGGATGTGCCCGTGTTCGTCCACGGCCATTCCGCCTGGGCCGAGGGGGTGGGAGAGGAGATCACCCCGCTGGAACTGCCCCCGGCCTGGTACCTGGTGCTGACCCCCGCCTGCCATGTCTCCACCGCCGAGATCTTCGGCGATCCCGATTTGACACGCGACTCTGCGCGGATCAAAATAGCCGACTTTCTTTCCGGCAGCAGGGAAAATGATTGCCTTCCTGTTGTCGCCCGGCGGTACCCTCCGGTGGCGGAGGCGATGGATTGGCTGGGACAGTTTGCCGAACCGAGGTTGACCGGAACCGGGGCCTCGGTTTTTGCCGTTTTTGAACGGGAGCAGGCGGCGAGGGAAGCGCTGCAACAGAAGCCGCGCGACTGCACGGGTTTCGTGGCCCGGGGACTGAACCGGTCGCCGCTGCTGGAGCGGCTGGAGGCCGCAGTTTAGTTTGGGTGATCCTGGCGCCTATTAAAATAGTGGCGACAGGGTACACGAGATTTAATTGGGGCGTCGCCAAGCGGTAAGGCACAGGGTTTTGATCCCTGCATACCCAGGTTCGAATCCTGGCGCCCCAGCCATATTGTTTGCTGGATGTACGGGTCCAGTGGTTTTGGTAAGAAGCGTAATTGCGAGGGTACAACGATGCCATCCAGTTCCATGATGGTGTTTGCGGGCAATGCGAATCCCGAGTTGGTTTCGGAGGTCGTGGCCCGGTTGAAGCTGCCGCTGGGTAAAGCAGTGGTGGGAAGTTTCAGCGATGGCGAGGTGATGGCGGAGGTTCAGGAGAATGTCCGCGGACGGGATGTGTATGTCATCCAGTCCACATCCCAGCCCACCAACGACCATTTGATGGAGCTGTTGGTGCTGATCGATGCCCTGCGTTGGGCCTCGGCGCGGCGCATCACGGCGGTGCTGCCCTACTTCGGCTACGCCCGCCAGGACCGCCGTCCCCGCTCCGCCCGGGTGCCGATTACGGCGCGGCTGGTGGCCAAGCAGATCAGCGCCGCCGGGGCGGATCGCGTATTGACGGTGGATCTGCATGCGGATCAGATCCAGGGCTTTTTTGATGTGCCCGTGGATAACATCTACGCCCTGCCGATCCTGCTGGGCGACGTATGGCGCCAGAAGCACGACAATCTGATGGTGGTGTCGCCGGACGTGGGCGGCGTGGTCCGGGCCCGCGCCCTGGCCAAGCAACTGGATGACGCGGATCTGGCCATCATCGACAAGCGGCGGCCGCGCGCCAACGAGTCGCGGGTGATGAACATTATCGGTGACGTGAAAGGAAGGACCTGCGTCCTGATTGATGACATGGTGGATACGGCCGGCACCCTGTGCAAGGCGGCCGGGGCGCTGAAAGATGCGGGGGCGATCAAGGTGGTGGCCTACTGTACGCACCCGGTGTTGTCGGGTCCCGCGGTGGAGAATATCTCTGGCTCGGAGCTGGACGAACTGGTGGTCTCCAACACTATTGCGTTGGGAGACGCGGCGAGGGCGTGCGAGAAGATTCGCCAGGTCAGCATCGCTGAACTGCTGGCGGAGACGCTGCGCCGTATCGCCAATGATGAATCGGTCAGTTCCCTGTTTATGGACTGATTGATTACTGACTTCGGATGACATCTGTTATCCATCGCCGCTGTTCTGGTCGCGGAACAGCGGCGTTTTTGACCTTGAAAACTAGGAGTGAATCATGAGTGATACCTTTACTATTGATGCTCAGCCGCGAAGCGATGAGGGGAAGGGTGCGAGCCGCCGCCTTCGTCGTCAGGGGCTGGTTCCCGGGATTATCTATGGCGGTGAAAAAGCGCCGGAGATGATCACTCTCGTCCACAATGAGCTGATTCAGCATCTGGAGCACGAGGCCTTCTATTCCCACATCCTGAGCGTGAACGTGGGCGGCAATACCGAGCAGGTGATCCTGAAAGATATGCAGCGTCATCCCGCCCGGCCGTTCGTGATGCATGTGGACTTTCAGCGTGTCAGCGCCCAGACGAAGCTCAAGACCCATGTGCCGCTGCATTTCGTGGGCGAGAAGGAGGCCCCCGGCATCAAGATGGGTGGCGCGATCTCCCATCATGTGACCGATGTGGAAATCACCTGTCTGCCGAAGGATCTGCCGGAGTATATCGAGGTGGATATGTCCGCGATGAACATCGGAGACGCGGTCCACCTGTCGGAGATCAAGCTGCCTAAGGGCGTGGAGATCCCCGCCCTGGCCCAGGGCCCGGAGCAGGATCTGGTGGTCGTGAATATCCACGCCGGACATGGCGGCTCGGAAGAAGAGGCAGAGGGCGAGGCCGGATCCGAAGCCGAGTAATGGTGCCTGGATCGAACGGGCGGCCGGCGGCATGCCGCCGGTTGCCCGTCCTATGATCAATGAGCCATCCCATTCGTCTGGTTGTCGGCCTGGGTAATCCCGGAGCGGAGTACGAAGAGACCCGTCACAATGCGGGTTTCTGGTTCGTGGATGCGTTGGCCGACCGCTTCGGTGGTCAGTTCAAGGTGGAATCCCGCTTCAACGGGCTTGCCTGCCGCATCCGCGTGGAAGGTGAAGAGTGCTGGTTGCTGAAGCCGGCCACCTTTATGAACCGAAGCGGCCAGTCGGTATCCGGGCTTGCCAATTACTTCAAGATTCCCGTGCAGCAGATCCTGATCGTGCATGACGAACTGGATCTGCCCGCCGGGGTCGTGCGCCTGAAAAACGGCGGCGGCGCCGGAGGGCACAACGGCCTGCGGGACACCATGAGCGCCATGGGCAGTGGCGACTTTTGGCGTCTCCGTGTGGGGATCGGTCACCCCGGAGCGGCCCGGGAAGTGGTGGACTATGTGTTGCGCAGACCCTCAAAGGAGGATAGCGATGCAATCCACGCCGCCCTGGCGGAAGCAGAAAAGCTGTTTCCGCAGATCGTGGCGGGAGAGTGCCAACGGGTCATGAATCGGCTGCATAGCAGTTGTTGACACGGCTTGGCGGGTAGATCAAAATAGCGGGCTTGTTTTCGGAGGGGTTCCCGAGTGGCCAAAGGGATCAGACTGTAAATCTGACGGCTCCGCCTTCGGAGGTTCGAATCCTCCCCCCTCCACCAAACGGTGGTCTTTCTCCGGGTGTTTGCTTGGGGGAGGATGAGAACCGAAAAGAGGTTCGACGAAATCGCCGGGAGCGATTTCGAACGTCGCGCAGAGCGCGGCGGCCCAGAGGGCGGAGGGCAGGATACCCGGAGTAATCCTCCCCCCTCCACCAGAAGTATGGTCTTTTTCCGAGTGGTTGCTTGGGAGAGATGTGAGTTTGAAGCGGCGTGATTGGTTGACGCCACGCGACGGTTTCGCGGGTGTAGTTCAATGGTAGAACTTCAGCCTTCCAAGCTGAATACGTGGGTTCGATTCCCATCACCCGCTCCAGAGTTGGGATCTGGTTTCGGATAAGAAGCCAGGATCCGGGTTACAGGCCCATGTAGCTCAGTTGGTAGAGCACACCCTTGGTAAGGGTGAGGTCAGCAGTTCAAATCTGCTCATGGGCTCCACTTTATATGGTTTGAAGTGTGAGTAGTGGCGTGCGGAAAAAGCGCGCGAATTTGTTTTTTGTTTCTTTAAATATAGAAAGTCTTTCGGAGATAAACCGATGTCCAAGGAAAAATTCGAACGCACAAAGCCGCATGTAAATGTGGGAACGATTGGTCACGTGGACCATGGTAAGACGACGCTGACGGCGGCGATCACGAAAGTGATGGCGGACACCTATGGTGGTGAGTCGAAGGCCTTTGACCAGATTGACAACGCCCCGGAAGAACGCGAGCGTGGTATTACCATTGCTACCGCGCACGTGGAGTACGAATCTGCGATCCGTCACTACGCGCAC
>JBNKPL010000041.1:0-20058 GCA_050295355.1 Sedimenticolaceae bacterium | reverse complement strand
AAGATATTCCAGTTTCCCGGTGTTTGCCATCGGACCACAGCAGGGGCGTAAAGTGTTTACACTACAGACCATCCCGGCTTGGGAAGATGATGACCGCTTTGTCCAGGTTGCGAAAGTAGCAGGGTTCAGCCTGCATGCCGGGGTCGCGGCACAAGCTTGGGAACGAGTCCCACGAGAGTGTAAAAAAATCTGTGTAAATGGCATTCTGCAACTCTATTAAGAGGACTGACAAATGCCAATCTCAGACAAATTGATCGACCAGCTACTGGAAGGTAAGACCTCCCGCGAGGATATTCTCGGGGAAGACGGTCTACTCAAGGAGCTCACCAAGAAAGTCGCCGAACGCGCTCTGGAAGCCGAGATGGAAGAGCATCTTGGCTACGCCAGGCACGACCCATCCGGCAAAAACAGCGGCAACTCCCGCAACGGCAAGAGCTGTAAGTCCGTGCGCAGCATCCACGGGGATATCGATCTTGAAGTGCCGCGAGACCGCAATGGCTCTTTTGAGCCCAAGCTGGTCAAGAAGGGCGAGAAACAGCTCAATGGCTTCGATGATCGTATTGTCTCGCTCTATGCCAAGGGGATGACGACCCGGGATATTCAGGCTCATTTTGAGGACGCCTACGGGGTGGAGGTATCAGCCACCTTCATCTCCCAGGTAACCAATGCCGTCATGGATGAGGTCGCCGCCTGGCAGAATCGTCCGCTGGACGCCGTTTATCCCATTGTCTACCTGGATGCCCTGGTGGTCCGCAGCCGCGCCTCTGGCGCCGTACAGAACAAATCGGTCTATCTGGCCCTGGGGGTCAATATGGATGGAGAAAAAGAGCTGCTGGGGCTCTGGATGGCGCAGACGGAAGGCGCCAAATTCTGGCTGTCGGTGATGACGGAGCTGAAGAACCGTGGACTGCAGGATATCTTCATCGCCTGCGTGGATGGACTTAAAGGCTTCCCCGAGGCCATAGAGACGGTCTACCCCCAAACCCAGGTCCAGCTCTGTATCGTCCATCAGGTACGTCACTCCCTGCGCTATGTGAGCTGGAAACAACGCAAGGCCGTTGCGGCTGACCTGCGGCGGATCTACGCAGCCCCAACCCTGTCGGAGGGTGAGCAGGCCCTGGAGGAATTCGCGGACAAGTGGGATGCAGAGCATCCGACCATCAGCCGGTCCTGGCGGAATAACTGGGAGCGACTGACGCCTTTCTTCGATTATCCTCCACCCATCCGCAAGGTGATCTACACTACCAATGCCATCGAATCATTGAATGCCTCATTGCGGAAGGTGACCAAGAATCGGCGGTCGTTTCCAACCGATGAATCGGTAATGAAAGTGCTCTATCTGGCGTTACATCAGATTTCGAAGAAATGGACCATGCCCATCCGGGACTGGAAACAGGCCATGGGGCAATTTATGATTCTATTCGACGACCGGGTTTCACTGTGACAAACCGTCATTTACACAGAACATTTTACAGACCCCTACGGTAAGCCCCTCACCGCTAGCGTTATATCTTCTAGAGCTTTGATTATGCTTTTTTTACTCAGAAAGATTAAGTATTTTTTGTTAGATGGCTCACTTAACCTTACCCCAATAGCCTTTTTGCTTGCATCAATAATTGCATTAATAATCATTCTTCCGTATTCCTTAAAATACAATTTGCATGAAATATCAATACCCTTGATTTCTATTCATTCGTTCATACTATTTTATACAATTGTAGTTACCTATAAGGATTACAAATCATCCATAAGATATAGAATGGGTTTGTACAAAAATAAAAAGACCTATAATAGTTATTCACAATATCTAGAAGAAAATAATATTGGAAACTTATCAGGGCTTATGGAGTACGAGTGTTATTCAGATTATCAAAATACAAAATTATTTTATGAAGATGGTTTCATTATAGGTAAATTCACAAAAAGGTATGCTGTAGATTTGTCTAAGATCAACACTCCAGAACTAATAAAGACACATGCACTGACGCTCTCAAAAGCTATTAAAAATGAATCAGATACAGATAATGAGTATCTTAAAAAGCGATTCATCAATATTGCAGCTGCATTTCACTGCATACCAATTAAACGATTGTATCAATAGCACATTTGACGAAGACAGATATACATTTCGATCAAGATCGCCTGCAAACAATGCGGGATGGGACCTGCGCTACGTTACGGCCCTTTACCGTAAGGGTTAGGCACCATAAAAGTCATGCAATTTGAGGGTGCAGCATGTCGTCGAATGCAGATGATCCTGAGATAGCTCAAGCAACATCCCTTCAGCAGTGGATCAGGTTGATTGCTGTGTATTTCCTGATACCGCTGGTTCTCCTGGCGTGCGGAGGAGACCTCGGATGGTGGCAGGCGTGGGGCTACTCCCTGCTAATTGTTGCCGCCGGCCCAGGAGGGCGCATCTGGGCGGAGCGGCGGCATCCAGGACTGATGGCCGAACGACAAAATATGGAGAAGGCCCAAAGCGCGAAAGCCTGGGACAAAGTACTTGCGCCGTTGATGGCGCTTAGCTTTAGTTTTCCGCTGGTCATTGTGGCCGGGCTGGATCATCGCATCGGCTGGTCACCCGCATTTCCGTTGTGGCTCATCGTGCCCGGCTTCATTTTGATCGCGCTCGGCTACGCTTTCGCCGCGTGGGCATTGGCAGAGAACCGATTTTTCTCCAGTGTGGTGCGGATTCAGGTTGATCGAGGGCATGCGGTGTGTGACACCGGCCCTTATCGGTTTGTGCGGCATCCGGGCTATGCCGGAAATTTGTTGGCGCTCCCGGGCATCGTGCTGGCCTTAAGCTCGATGTGGACACTTATTCCGGCGGTGGTGGCGCTCATCGTCACGGTGATCAGAACCGCTCTGGAGGACCGGACGCTACAAGAAGAGTTGCCGGGCTATCGGGATTATGCGCAGCGCGTACGCTATCGGTTGATTCCTGGGATATACTGAGCGACCTGGTGATGGGTGTCCCAGATCAGAGATTGGGGTTCAATGAAATGGTAAGAGCCCTTTAACCACCAGAATCTGATACCCTGATTTTGTCCGTCATTCTGGAGTTATCCGAACTATACGCCGTGAGATCGACCCACGGCATCTGACAGGCGCCATTTGACCCCGCGAATCCGTTCCAGCCCATTGAACAACCTATACCAACAAGCCCAACACTGCCTGCTGCTCGCCGACCCCGATGCGAAGATGGCCCGCACCATGGAGCTGTTCGCGGCCTGGGAGAACGGTACGCTGGAGTGGACGGAGGGTGAGACGCCGGACCTGGATATCACGCCCGGCCGTTTGGCGCGCCCTGCCCTGGTCTCCCCCAATGCGGTTCCCAAACGCGGCTTCGGTTCCGAGACCCGCCGCGCCGCGCTGATCCACGCCCTCACTCACATAGAACTCACCGCCGTGGATCTGGCGTGGGATACGGTCTACCGCTACCGCGGCCTGCCTCGGGAGTATTACGACGACTGGATTCATACCGCCGCCGATGAGACGCGCCACTTTCTGGCCCTGCGCGGGCGGCTGCGCGCCATGGGTTTTGACTATGGTGATTTCGACGCTCATAACGGTCTATGGGCGCATGCGGTGGAAACGGCGCACGATCTGATGGACCGCATGGCCATTGTGCATCGGGTGATGGAGGCGCGGGCGCTGGATGTGGTGCCCCGCACGTTGGAGCGCTTCCGTACCATCGGCGACCCGGAGACGGCGGCGGTGCTGACGGAGGTGGCCAATGACGAGACCGCCCATGTGGGCGCCGGGACGCGCTGGTTCCGCTACCGCTGTGAGCAGGAAGGGGTTGATCCTGACGGCAAGTTTTTTGAGCTGGTGATGAACTATCTTGGTAACTACCCCAAGGGGCCTTTTAACCATGAGGCGCGGCGTAAGGCGGGATTTAACAGCAATGAGTTGGGGTTGCTGGAGGCGGGTTTTCGGGAGCGTGACGGGGGTTGAAAAGCTAACGCTTTGGTTTTTTTAATCCCCCTCACCCTGGCCCTCTCCCTGAGAGGGAGAGGGGACGGTCTATCCCCGGCCCAGATGTCTGAAAGCATCCGCGATCCCGCAAGGCTATCACTTTTATTTGCGCCCTCTCACCCTGGCCCTCGGCTTTGGCTTCCTGCGTCGCTCTAACGCCTCCATCCCTGGAGCCGTCTCCCTGAGAGGGAGAGGGGATGGTCTATCCCCGGCCCAGATGCCTGAAAGCATCCGCGATCCCGTAAGGCTAGCGCTTTTGATTTACCCCCCTCACCCTGGTCCTCACCCTCAGGGAGAGGGGATGGTCTATTTGTATCTCTCTAAATCTCAAACTTCCGTGAACTTGTAAGCTCCTGTCAGTTCCAAGCATAACCGCCCGACTGGTAAGCCATGTCAGGCAACCAACAATAACGAAACAAGTTTTCGTGCTACTGGTGTAAAATCTAAACCTATCATGGACCGTTCTCGCCTCACTACGCTCTTCCTGCTGATCCTGCTGCTGTTGCCTGCCTGGGCTCTGGCCCAGCAGCAGAGCGCCGACACCCCTTCCCCTGGCGGACAGACGCTGGATATCCAGCGCATCCAGGAGCGCATCAAAACCTACGAGGCCGCCACCGATCTGCAGCCGGACGCCAAGGCCGAGCTGGAGCTGTACCGCAGCGCGCTGGCCAAACTCAATAGCGCGGAACAGGATGAGGCGCTCGCCGACCGCTACAAGACGGCGGTAGACGAGGCCACCGATCAGCACGCGCAACTGGAGTCTCAGCTGCGCAAGGCGCGGCAACAGACCCAGGAGACCGAGGCGCTGCAACTGCAGTTCCCGCTGGGCGAGCTGAAGCAGCAACTGGATCAGGCCCTGGCCGGGCACCGCCTGATCCAGAGCCGCCTATCCGGGCTGATGACCGAGGTGCGCAAAGAGCGCCTGCGCCCAGACCAGTCCGCTTCGGAACTGGCGGCGGCGAAGCTGGAACTGGAAGAGATCGAGCAGAAGCTGCGGAAGTCGGGACAGCCGGTTGAGAGCGCGCAGCACAGTGTACTGCTGGCCTCGCGCCAGGCCCTGAAGGCGCGGATCAAGCGGCTGGAGATGGAGCGTCTCAGTTATGAACCCAGGCAGGCGCTGCTCAGGCTGCAGTTCGAGTTGGTGCAGGAGGAGTTTCTGCGCTCGGAACTGCTGGTCGGCAAGCTGCAGGAGCGCATCAACCAGTTGCATGCCAAGGAGGCCGAGATCACCCACATGGAAACCAAGAAGGCGGAGCAGGAGGCGGTGGGCAAACACCCGCTGCTACTCCAGGAAGCGGAGTACAACTCTCAGCTCAGCGCCCGGCTTGGCGAACTGGCGAGCGATATCGAGAAGGTCCTGCAGCAGACCGAGCAGACCGTTGCCGAATCGGGCCGCATCCGCATGAACCGCGAACGGGTGCAGCAGCATGTGGATATCGTGGGGCTGGATGAATCCCTGGGCGAACTGCTGCTGGTCCAGAGCCGACAGCTCCCGGAGGAGAAGAAACTGCAACTGACCAATGAAAGTCAGCGTTACCTGCTGTCGCGCGTCCGGGTGGACGCCTTCCGCGTACGCGAGCAGCAGCAGCCATTGGCCGACGAGAAGGCCCTGGAGCGGCATATCGACTCCACCCTGCGGCAAGCGGGGCTGAACCCCGCCCGCGACCTGGCGGTGAAAAACGGATTGCAGGATCTGTTGCGGGACCGGAACAACCTGCTGGGAAAACTGATCGCGGAATATAACCGCTATGAGAAGGCGCTGAGCGACCTGAGTTTTGAGTATCAGCAACTGATCAATGAAACCGGCCAGTACCGCAAGTTCCTGGACCGCAATCTGGTCTGGATTCCGGGCGTCCCTTCGCTGCGCCTGTCCGACCTGGCGGATTTGACCGCTCCCCTTGGCTGGCTGTTCAGCGCCGGCAACTGGTCCGCCGCCGCCAAACAGTTCGGGCAGGCGATCCGCCACTATCCCTACCGCGCCGCGCTGCTGCTGGCGGCGGTGATCGGCCTGCTCCTTTTCCGCCAACGCATGCGGCAGGAGCTGGCGGCCATGGCCCCGAAGATCGGCAAGGTCAATCAGGACCGCTTCCGCTTCTCCCTGCTGGCCCTGCTTTTCACCCTGTTCCTGGCGCTGCCGCCCGTGCTGCTGCTGGCGGGATCGGGCTGGCTGCTGACCAAGGGCGGCGACTCCGACTTTGCCTGGATCATAGGCTCCACCGCCATGGACGTCTCCATCCTCCTGTTGCTCCTGAAAGGCGTCCACAATCTGCTGATCCCCAAAGGGTTGGCCCGTGTGCATCTCAAGTGGGAGCCGCGCACGATTGATTTCTTCTACCGCCATCTCGGCTGGCTGACCCTGACCCTGGTTCCGCTGGCCTTCATCGTGGGCATTACCGAGTGGCAACTGAATTCCAGTTTCCGCGGATCACTGGGCCGTGTGGCGAACATCCTGGCGATCCTGGTCTTGTTCATCCTCGCCCATCTGAGCTTCAATCCGAAGTCCGGGGCCTTTAAGCGCGCCTCGCACCGCATCCAGCGCGCCCTCTGGTATCCCCTCTCCCTCGGCATCCCCGCCGCGCTGTTTGTGCTGACCGTGCAGGGGTACTTATACAGCGCCATTCGACTGGAGAGCCTGATCTTCTACTCCATCTGCAGCGGAATCCTCATACTCCTGCTGCTGGGCCTCGCCCGGCGCTGGCTGTTGATCGCGGAACGGCAGTTGGCGCTGAAACAGGCGCTGGCCAAGCGGGAGGCGGCGCTGGAGGCGAAAGCGGCCAAGGAGGCCGCGGAAGGGTCCGGCGAGGGCATCCCGGACGCCGAGGCAATTGAGGCGGTGAATCTGACCACCATCAGCGAACAGACCCGGCGGCTGTTGCGGGTGACCGGCATCGTCGCCCTCTCCATTATGCTGTTTGTGCTCTGGTCGGAGCTGATCCCCGCCCTGGGCTGGCTGGACGAGATCGAACTTTGGCAGTACACCACGGGCAACGGCATGGAGGCCCGGCTGGCGCCCGTCACCCTGTGGGACCTGCTGCTGGGACTGGTGGTGGTGGCGCTCATGATCGTGGCCGGGGAGAACCTCCCGGGGCTGCTGGAGATCACCCTGCTGCAACCCCTGCAACTGGAGCCGGGCAACCGTTACGCCATCACCCGCGTCAGCCGCTACCTGATCTTCGCCAGCGGCGTACTGCTGGCGCTGAGCATCGTCGGCGTGGGCTGGAGCGACATCCAGTGGCTGGTGGCCGCCATGGGCGTTGGCCTGGGCTTTGGTCTGAAGGAGATCTTCGCCAACTTCTTCTCTGGCCTGATCCTGCTGTTCGAGCGCCCCATCCGCATCGGCGATACGGTCACCATGGGCGATCTGAGCGGCGTGGTCAGCAAGATACGCATCCGCGCCACCACCATCACCGACTGGGACAACAAGGAGCAGGTGATACCGAACCAGAAGTTCCTCACCGATCCGTTCGTGAACTGGACCCTGTCCGACCCCATCACCCGTATTGTGATCCCGGTGGGCATCGCCTACGGCAGCGATACGGATAAGGCGCACCGCATCATGACCGAAGTGGTCAACGCCCATCCCGAGGTGCTGAAAGAGCCCAAGCCCGCGGTGTTCTTTCTGGAGTTCGGCGACAGCGCGCTGGTCTTTCACGTCTGCGTCTTTGTCCGCGAGCGCATTCGCCGCCTGCCCCTGACCCATGATCTGCACATGATGTTGAACCGCGCCCTGAAGGAAGGCGGCATCGAGATACCCTTCCCGCAACGTGATCTGCATCTGCGCTCGGTGGCGCCGGGGCTGTTGCCCGCAACCGGCATTCATACGCCAACGGACGAAGCCTGACCGGCTTTCAGGTAAGATAGTCCGCAATATAGCAATCTAGTTTGACCTGGAGGGTCTTCATGTTCTCGGCACCTGCAGACAAATCGGAATCCTCCAAAGCGGCCATCGCCGCCCGGGTGCACCGCGAACTGCACGAACGCCCGCCCCTGGACGTGCAACTGCCGGCCCATATCCACCATGTGGCCTACCTGCTGCCCGAAGGAAAAGCGAGCCATCGCAAGGCGCGGGTGGAGATGGCGGAGCTGTTTCTGGCCCTCGGTATCAGCGACGACAAGGCGCGGCTGGGCGACCGTCACGCGGTGGGGGAAAAGGCCTACGGCAACAATGACGTGCTGCGCATCACCTGGGAACTGCACTCCGAGTTCGTCACCTACACCTTCACCCACATGGCCGCCGAGGCCCGCTCCCTGGGTTTCGGCCCGCTGAAGCTGCCGCAGAACCTCCCCACCCCGGAACCTGAGTGGGAACGGATCGTGGCGCTGGACATCCTGGTCACCGACTGGCCGCAGCTCAAGCCGTCGGAGCGCCAATACCTGTTCGGCAACGACCGCCTCTACGGCAGCCAGATCCAGGGCGGCAAGGCGCAGGTGTGGACCACCTTCCTGCTGGACGAATCGGGCTGGGAGCACTACCTGATCCTGGGCGGCGAACTCTCCCCGGCGCAACTGGGCCGGCAGATGAAACGGCTGGTGGAGATGGAGAACTATTACCATCTGATCCTCATGCCGCTGGACTGTTTCCGGGATCGTTCCGCGGAACTGCGCGAACTGGAGGTCGCCTTCACCCAGCACACCCAGCAGATGTTCGGCGCCATGGTGGACGCGCCGCCGGACGAGGAGCGGCGCTGGCTGGTGCTGCTGACCGAACAGAGCGCCAAAGTCACCAAGCTGAAGGAGGCCATGCGCTACCGCATGGGGGCGGCCCTCTCCTACAACGTGCTGTTCCGCCGCATCCTGGACGCCCTGGAAGAGCAGCGGGTGCCCGAAGGCAACCAGCCCCTGGGCACTTTCCTCTCCGCCCGCATCGGCCCGGCGGTGCGCGGTTACGATAACTTTAATGAACGGCTCGACTCCCTCTCCCGGGGGCTGGACCGCGCCACCAACATGCTGCGCACCCGGGTGGAGATGACGGTGCAGAAGCAGAACCTGGAGCTGCTGGAGGGGATGGCCACCCAGGGACGGCAACAGCTGATGCTGCAGATGACGGTGGAAGGGCTGTCGGTCATCGTCCTCAGCTACTACCTCACCGGGCTGCTGGGATACGGCATCAAGGCGCTGGTGAAAATGGGCTGGCTGGACGGAAACCCGATTGTCTGGCAAGGGGCGGCCATGCCCGTGGCCATCGCCATCGCCATCGCCGTGATCCGTTACGTGCACCACAAGGTGCGTAAGAACGGCAAGAAATAACACCCATGTCCTATCAAGGCCCCTTTCCCGGCGATACCGGACCGCAACGCATCGGCGTGCTGCTGGTGAATCTCGGCACCCCCGACTCCCCGGAGGTGTCCGATGTGCGCCGCTACCTGGCGGAGTTCCTCAGCGATCCCCGGGTGGTGGAGACGCCGCGGCTGCTGTGGAAGCTGATCCTGCACGGGATCATCCTGCGCACCCGCCCCAGGCACTCCGCCGCGGCCTATCGCAAGATCTGGACCGAAGAGGGCTCGCCCCTGCTGGCCATCTCCCGCCGCCAGGCGGAAGCCCTGCAAACCGAACTGAACCACCGGGAGGGCGGCCGCTTTTCCGTGGCGCTGGCCATGCGCTACGGCAACCCCTCCATCGGCGCCGCCCTGGAGCAACTGCGGCGCAACAACGCCCGCCGTGTGCTGGTGCTGCCCCTCTATCCCCAGTACTCCGCCACCACCACCGCATCCACCTTCGATGCGGTGTCCGGGGTGCTGCGCCGCTGGCGCTGGCTGCCGGAGCTGCGCTTCATCAGCCACTACCATGACGATCCCGGCTATATCGACGCCCTGGCCGCCTCGGTGCAGACCTTCCAGCAACAGCACGGCGAGCCGGAACGGCTGCTGCTCTCCTTTCACGGCATCCCCCAGTCCTATGCGGAGGCTGGCGATCCCTATCCCGAGGAGTGCCGCGCCACGGCAAGGCTGCTGGCGCAGCGCCTGGGGTTAAGGGATGAGCAGTGGGCCCTCTCCTTCCAGTCCCGCCTGGGCCGCCAGCAGTGGGTAAGCCCCTACACCGACCAAACCCTACAGCAGTGGGGGGCCTCCGGGGTCAAGAGCGTGCAGGTGCTCTGTCCCGGCTTCTCCACCGACTGCCTGGAGACCCTGGAGGAGATCGCCCAGGAGAACCGGGAGCGCTTCCAGCAGGCCGGGGGCGGAGAGTACCGCTATATACCCGCGCTGAACGACGCCACGGACCATATCCAGCTCATGGCCGATCTGGTGCAGCGCCACGCCTGGCGTTGACGGCCCCCGTATCCTTTGCAGGGGCGGATCTCATGGCGAACAAACCCCCGTATCCTTGATTAAGCCTCTCCGCATTTTGCCGGGGCAAAACAGGTTAAAGGTTTCTCTATCCCTACCGATATCATGGTATTGATGTACCTTGGAGAGCGGCTGGATGAAACCGAGCATACTAAAAAAACTTTTTCTCTCTTTTCTCGCCTTTGGCCTGCTTATGGGTCTGATCTTTCCCATCTATGCCGGTTTTTTCGTGGAGTGGAAAGAGGGCGCGAAAATCTGGTTTACGCTGGGTTGCGTCGTTGCGGGCCTCTCTATCGGCGTGGTTAATTACTGGCTCTGCAAACTGGTCCTGCTGAAGCGCCTGAAACAGATCTCGAGAGTCGCCCAGGCCATTAGCAATAACGATATCTCTCATGAGTGTTCACTCCAGAGTAATGACCTGATCGGGGAGATCATCACCAGCTTCAACCAGATGGTCGGCAACCTGCGCAATATCATCGGCCACATCACCCACTCCGCCGGCGAACTGGAAACCCAGACGTCGCAGCTGATCACCATCTCCAATCAGGGCATGGAAGGGGTGGAACAGCAAAAGAACAAGACCAATCAGGTGGTGCAGGTGATGGCCGAGTTCAGTAACGGCGTACAGCAGATCACCGACGGCGCCCATGAGACCCTGGAACTGACCACCCAGGCCAACCAGCAGGCGACCCAAAGCGCCCTGATCGCCACCGAGGCGATCGGCTCCATCTGCGCCCTGTCGAGCGATATCGACAATGCGGCGCGGGTAATCAATCAGCTGGATCAGAAGAGCGAGAGCATCGGCAATATGCTGGATGTGATCCGCGGCATCGCCGAGCAGACCAACCTGCTGGCCCTGAACGCCGCCATCGAAGCGGCCCGCGCCGGGGAACAGGGCCGGGGCTTCGCGGTGGTGGCGGACGAGGTGCGCACCCTGGCCACCCGCACCCAGCAATCCACGGGCGAGATCGAAGAGATCATCTCCCTCCTGCAACAGGGCTCAAGGGATGCGGTCAAGGCGATGGACGGGGCGCGGAACCAGGCGAACACCACCGAGGAGCACTTCGAGCAGGCGGCGGAACTGCTGGCCGAGATCGCGGGCGCCATCCAGGCCATCTCCGAGCGCAACCGCTCCTTTGCCCAGACCGCCTCCCTGCAAAACGAGATGGTGGGCGAGGTGTGCCGTCATGTGCAGACCATCAACGAGGTAAGTCATCAGATCGCGGAAGGCTCGGTTCTGGCGGTGGACGCCAGTACCGGACTGCACGCCCAGGCCTCGGAACTGCGCGGCATGGTGGGTCAGTTCAAGAGCTGAGGTTCCGCTCCCTCAGCCGCTGGAGAAACCGCCGGCGCCGTTCGGGATCGCCGATTCCCTGCTCGTCGATTATCGGCAGCAGCGGGTAGCGTTGCCGCAGCATGCGCATAAAGATGCCGTGATCTTCCGCCACAACCTCCCCCGCCATATCGTAAACCGGCACGGTACCCAGGCCGCAGCTGGGTGAGCGGGCCTTGCAGATAAAGCCGGAGATTTCAGAGAGTTCGGCGACCCGCTTAGCGGCGAAGGACTCCAGGATCGCGGTTACATCCAGAGAGGCATCCTCCACCCCCAGCGCCCGGGGCCGTTGTGGATCGCCCACCAGTTGCACTGGCGGGCGGGGGATACTCAGCCCGGCATCCGCCTCGGGGCAGATGGGGATCAGATTGAAATCCCGAACCAGCTGATCGCAGATCCAACCATTGCGCTTATCCCTGCCGTCATAACGTACCCGGTTGCCTAACAGGCAACTGCTGACGGCGATGGTTAGGCGTAGGGATTGATCAGAAACCATAACGGGATAACGTAGGGTGGGGTCCTACCCCACCGTTCCTCCAGTGGCCAACCTAATGGTGGGGCACGGCCCCACCCTACAGGCCTCAGCTTTTCTGACGCCGGGCCGCCACCCGCAGGCGCAGGGCGTTGAGTTTGATGAAGCCCTCGGCGTCTTTCTGATCGTAGGCGCCGGCATCGTCCTCGAAGGTGGCGATGGAGACGTCGAACAGGCTATTGGTCTCCGACTTGCGGCCCGCCACATAGACATTGCCCTTGTAGAGCTTGAGCCGCACCACGCCGTTGACCACCTCCTGGGTCTTGTCGATGAGGGTCTGCAGCGCCTCGCGCTCCGGACTCCACCAGTAGCCGTTGTAGACCATGCTGGCGTACTTGGGCATCAGCTCGTCCTTCAGGTGCGCCGCCTCGCGGTCCAGGGTCAGGGACTCCATGGCGCGGTGGGCCTTGAGCAGGATGGTGCCGCCCGGGGTCTCGTAGCAGCCGCGGGACTTCATGCCCACGTAGCGGTTCTCCACGATATCGTCGCGGCCGATACCGTTGGCGCCGCCCAGTTTGTTCAGGGTCGCCAGCACGGTGGCGGGACTCATGGCCTCGCCGTCGATGGCCACCACATCGCCTTTCTCAAAAGTAAGTTCGATGTAGGTGGGCTCATCCGGGGCCTGTTCCGGGGAGACGGTCCAGCGCCACATATCCTCCTCCGGCTCTGCCCAGGGGTCTTCCAGGATATCGCCCTCGTAGGAGATGTGGAGCAGGTTGGCGTCCATGGAGTAGGGGGACTTCTTGCCCTGCTTGGCGAAATCCACCGGGATATCGTGTTCCTTGGCGTAGTTCATCAGCTTCTCGCGGGAGAGCAGGTCCCACTCACGCCAGGGGGCGATGATCCGCACGCCGGGCTTCAGGGCGTAGGCGCCCAGCTCGAAGCGCACCTGGTCGTTGCCCTTGCCGGTAGCGCCGTGGGAGATGGCGTCGGCGCCGGTTTCGTTGGCGATCTCCACCAGCCGCTTGGCGATGAGGGGACGCGCAATGGAGGTGCCGAGCAGGTATTCCCCTTCGTAGACGGCATTGGCGCGGAACATGGGGAACACGAAATCACGCACGAACTCCTCGCGCAGGTCGTCGATGTAGATCTCCTTCACCCCCATGGCCTGCGCCTTGGCGCGGGCCGGTTCCAGCTCCTCGCCCTGGCCGATATCGGCGGTAAAGGTCACCACTTCGCAGTTGTACTCTTCGCGCAACCACTTGAGGATGATGGAGGTATCCAGGCCGCCAGAGTAGGCCAGTACGACTTTGTTAACACCGGATTTCGACATGCGTTTTGCTCCAGAATCTGCGTCCGCCTGGCGGCGTCCACCAAGAAATTAAGGCTGCGCATTATAGCGCAGTTGCCGGGCGCGCTACGAGAAAACGACTCCCTTCGTGATGATGGAATCCATCTGTGTAGACATTCTTTCACCACAGAGGTCACAGAGAGCACAGAGATTTAAAAAGCCAGTCACTCGAGACCTCTGTGTTCTCTGTGACCTCTGTGGCTATTTTTTTATATCTGCGCGCCTTTTCGGTTTCGCTCAGCTACGCCCCTGCCGCTGCCAGCGCTTGGCGATGGCCTCCACGTTCAGGTCGTCCGGTCCCTCACGCCACTGGGTGAAGAAATCGATATCGTTGCTGTTAGGGGCGGGCGAAGGGGGCCGCATCTGAAAGCGGGTCAATACCGGCGAGGCGTCGCCCAGCACCACCAGCTCCCCGCGCCCCAGGGAGGAGAGGATATCCACCAGATCCCCCTCGGAGTCGGGCACCAGATCGCGGATGTACTGCTGGTCGTCCGGATTGGTGACCCGGAAACAGAAGAAGCTGCCGCACTGGGCCAGCACCGTCTCCGACAGTTCATGGGGACGCTGACTGACCACCGCCAGCCCGACCCCGTATTTGCGCCCCTCTTTGGCGATGCGCTCCATGGAGCGGCGCGTGCCCTCGAACTGGGTGCCGCCCTCCCTGGGGATGTAGGCATGGGCCTCTTCGCACACCAGCAGGAGGGGAAACTCGCTGGACTGCGGGTTCCAGTAGTTGAACTCGAAGGCCAGACGGCCGATCTGCGCCGACACGGTGGGCCGCACATCGAAGGGCACGGAGCTGAAGTCGATCACCGTGATCCGCGGCTGGGAGGGGACCAGGCCGATGAACTCGCGCAACAGCGTGGCGAGGGTGGCGGAGGAGTTCCGCTTCTTCGGATGGAAAAGGAAATCGTAGCGGGCGTCATTGATGCGGCTCTGCAGCTTGACCAGCAGTTCGTTGAACTGTCCGTACAGGGGTCCTTTGACCTTGCCGAACTGGGTGGTCTGCTCATTGGCCTGCTTGAAATGGTCGAGCAGCGACTCCAGGGAAAAATAGAGCGGTGAATCGATGGTGATATCATCCGGACTCAACTCCGGGTTGGACTCCCGGCGCAGGACACTCAACACATCGCGCAGGAAGGCCATCTGGATAGTGGACTTCTCATCACTGCGGTCGATCAACAGGTCCACCAGCTCCGCATAGGTCAACAGCCAGTAGGGGATCTCCAGATCCCTGGCGTCCACGGCCCGCACCTTGTCCGCCGGGAAGGCCACCTGCCGTTTCCCGGACCGGTCGTTCCAGGAGTACTCCCCGTGCAGGTCCAGGATGATGACATGCGCCTTGGGCATGATGGTGATGACGCGCTGGATCAGGGCGGCTACGCCCCAGGACTTCCCCGAACCGGACTGGCCGAGGATCGCCAGATGATGGCTGAACAGCGCGGTGGGGTCGAGATAGACCCGCATGGAGGTGGAGGTGGGAAGATGCCCCAGTTCAAAACCGGCGGCGCGGAAGCGCTCGAACATGCGGCCCACGTCGCTGCTGGTCATCACATGCACATCCGCGCCCGGGGTGGGGTAGCAGCTGATGCCGCGGTAGAACAGATTGTTGCCCGAGAACTCGCCCACCGGGATCAGATGCATCTGCCCGGGCGCGTCGCCCTCGCCCGCCGTGGCGCGGGTGATCATGCCGATCACCTGAATATTCCCCTGCACAATTTTCAGGTAAGAACCCACCTGCCCCACCTGCAATTTGTCCCGCCCATACTGGATGACGGGAAATTCGTCCCGATACTCCTCCCGCAGGGTGGCGGTAAGTCTTTTCTCCTGGACGTCGGTGATACGTGCCACCAGGGTGGATGTGGTGTCTTTGGTTAAACCCCTCATTGGCGTTTCCGTCTTCTGGGCGGCATCAGGTCGGTGATACTTCCATCCGCGACCTCCGCCGCCAGGCCCATGGTTTCGTTCAGTGTGGGATGGGGATGGATCGCCCGGATCAGGTCCGCCACGGTGCACCCCTTCTCCAGAGCCAGGACCGCTTCCCCGATCAGCTCCCCGGCATTGTAGCCCACGATGCCGACCCCCAGTATGCGCCCGTTCTCCGGGTCCAGCAGCAAACGGGTCATCCCTTCCTCGTGGCCGATGCCGATGGCGCGGCCGGAGGCCGCCCAGGGAAAGGCCGCCTTTTCATAGGCGACGTCCTGCTCTTTCAGTTCGCTCTCCGTCCGTCCGGCCCAGGCCACCTCGGGATGAGTATAGGCCACCGCCGGGATGGTCACCGGCCGGAACGCCTTGGCATGCCCGGCGATCACCTCCGCCGCCACTCGGGCCTCATGGGTCGCCTTGTGGGCGAGCATGGGACCGCCCGTCACATCGCCCACCGCATAGATGTGGGGCACGTTGGTGCGCTGCTGTGGGTCCACGGCGATGAAACCGTGCCGGTCCACCGCCACGCCCGCCTTCTCCGCCGCGATGGTCCCGCCGTTGGGCGTGCGGCCCACGGCCACCAGGATCTTGTCATAGAGCGCCGGTTCCGGCGCCTGCCCTCCTTCGAAGTGCACCTCCAGCCCCTCGTCCAGGGGCCGGATCTCCTTCACCGCCGTGGAGAGCAGGATACGGTCGTAGCGTTGGGCGAGCGCCTTCTGCAGGGGCCGCACCAGATCGCGGTCACAGCCGGGAATCAGCCCCGGCTGCAACTCCACGATGTCGATGGCGGAGCCGAGGGCGTGGTAGACGGTCGCCATCTCCAGGCCGATGATACCGCCGCCGATGATGAGCATCCGCCCCGGCACATCCTCCAGCGCCAGGGCGCCAGTGGAGTCGATCAGCCGGGGGTCCTCATGGGGAAAACCGGGAATTTGGGTGGGACGGGAGCCGCAGGCGATGATGGCCTGCTTGAAGGTTACGCCAACCACTCCATCGGAGGTCTCCACGGTCAGCCTCTGTTCATCCTCGAACCGTCCCTCACCGCGAACCACCGTCACCTTGCGCTGTTTCGCCAGTTGCGCGAGGCCGCTGGTGAGCTTATTGACCACCGCATCTTTGCCCGCCCGCAGCTGCCCCAGATCCACCCGCGGGGTCTCGAAATGGATGCCCATGCGGCCGGCGGCCTGCGCCTCGTGGAGGGTCTCCACCGCATGCAGCAGCGCCTTGGAGGGGATACAGCCCACATTGAGACAGACTCCGCCCAGGGTGGCGTCACGCTCCACCAGGACCACCTGTAATCCCAGGTCCGCCGCACGGAAGGCCGCCGTATAGCCGCCCGGGCCGCCGCCCAGCACCACAAGGTCGGCCTGCATCCCGTTTTCGCTCATCGCCTACGCCTCAACTCTATCGCAACCATGAAAATGAAAAAGCCCCTGGGCAGGGGCTTTTTCTGTTAAACCGTCTCCCCGCGCGCGGGACCGGATCAGTACTGGATGTCGCCATCCGATTCTTTGAACACATCCTCCTCCAGCGCCTCGGTCTCCTCGCTCATGGGAGGATTGCCGTCGTACACATCGTTACGCCGTTTCTGGAGATAGGTGTCGCGCACAAACTCGTATTCATCCAGAGCCGCCTCTTCCATGACCCGGCTGGCGCTCAGCAGGTCCGCGCGCTTGTCGATGCCGCGCAGCACAATCAGGCCATAGCGCAGATTGGTGGGGTCCACATAGGTAACCGGATCGGTAAACCAGTCCACCACCAGCCCCACGGTGTCGCGGGGATTGCTGGGGCCGAGCACAGGCAGCACCAGATAGGCTCCGGGACCTACACCCCAGTGGCCCAGGGTCTGGCCAAAGTCCTCGTCGGTGCGCTCCATACCGAGATCCGTGGCCACATCGAACAGGCCGAGGATCCCCACGGTGGAGTTGATCACCACCCGTCCCACATCGGAGGCAGCCCGGCCCAGCTTGAACTGCAGGGTGTTGTTGAGGATGGAGCTTACATCATCAAGGTTGTTGAAGAAGTTGGTGACCCCCTTGTCCAGCGGGTCCGGGGTGATGGCCTGATACCCCTGGGAGACCGGCTTGATGATGATTTTATCGAGGAGGTCGTTAAAACCGTAGATCACCCGGTTCATCGGCTCCAGCGGATCCCGTGGATCGTTGGAGGCGCAGCCGGCGGAGAGCGCCAGTACCATGGAAACCAGAAATACCCTGCCCCGTCTGGAAACATCGCTGAATCGCATCGTTGTAGTACCTATTTCCTTTCCATTCTTGTGTTTATTGGCTGGCGCCCGTTTCTATGGCACACAGATTAGCGCAAATTTAGCACATCCGGGCGCGGGATTCACACCCTCTTATAGGCTGCTGAGGAATAAATTTCGTCCCGGCGCGCCGCGCCCGCCCCCCTGTAATCAAGCGGTCATCCGACAACCCGATGCCCGCGCGCCAAATCCGCACCCCGGATGGCGGAGGAAGGTTCGAAAACAGGCCGTCTATCCCGTATGCTGTAGGCATGAGCGACATCGAATACAACCCGGCCATGGCGCGGCGTTTCCGCGGCTATCTGCCCGTGGTGGTGGACGTGGAGACCGGCGGGTTTGACGCCAAAACCGACGCCCTGCTGGAGATCGCCACGGTCATCATCCGTATGGATGAGGACGGCCTGCTGCATCCGGCGGAGAGCCACGCCTGCCATGTGGAACCCTTCCCCGGAGCGCGGCTCGACCCCAAGGCACTGGCCTTCAATGGCATCGACCCCCACCACCCCTTCCGCATGGCGGTCTCCGAAAAAGAGGCCTTGAACCAGCTCTCCCAGCCCATTCGCCACGCCATGAAGGCCAGCGGCTGCACCCGCGCCATCCTGGTGGGCCACAACGCCTTCTTCGATCTGGGATTCATCAACGCGGCGGTGGAGCGCACGGGTTACAAACGCAACCCTTTCCACCCCTTCAGCACCTTCGACACCGTCACCCTCGCGGGCCTGGCCTACGGCCAGACCGTGCTGGCGCGCGCGGTGCAGGAGGCGGGGATTGAGTGGGATAACAGTGAGGCCCACTCCGCCATTTACGACACGGAAAAAACGGCGGAGCTTTTTTGCACCATCATGAATCGGTGGCAACAGCTCACGGTTGCAGAAACGCCGTAGGGTGGGGCCCTGCCCCACCGTGAGTCTTGTGCGCTATTCTTTAATTTGAACCGCGAAGGCGCAGAGAATATTTATTCGTTTTGCTTATTCAGACTGAGAGAATCGCAAACAGAGCTTGCGTGGTGATCTATGATCATTCTCCAGACCAAATATTTTGGGTCAGTGTGAAAATCCACCATTCATAGAAGGAGTTTTTACACTGACCCCAAATATCCCCGTTAGGTGCATTTCTAAGCATTTTCTTTATTTAAGCCTAATTTGTTTGAATATATCTGTTGTTGAAGCTATTGATCATAATGCACTATCAGTTCATCTTGATATGGTAGAGACCACTCTTAATTCTGGAGACCACCCCAAGTTAACAGTGACATTGCATAATGATTCTACTCAGACTATTCGAGTACTAAACGTAAAAGATAGGCCTGACTTACAAGATACGTTTTGTAAAGTGATTATAAAGGCAGTGAATGAATCATTTGAAATCCTGGAGATGATATCTGATCCTGGCCCTATTAGCGAGGATGATTATGTGTATCTCAGTCCAGGTGATGTCCTTAAGTTTCAACTAGAATCGGCGAATATAGATTTCTCTCAACTACCTGCAGGTGAGTATGAGGCTTATGTGATTTACTCAATAGATCCAATTAATTCTAGAAATAAATTTTTATCACCGAGAATTAAGTTTAAGAAGAAAGTGAATGAAACGGGGTCTAATGAAACGCAGCGAGACGGGGTCAGGAATGAAACGGGGTCAGAGTAAATTTACTCTGACCCCAAGGATAGACCCCAAACGAAACGGGGTCAGAACGAAACGGGGTCAGAGTGAACCTCCCCCAGTTTAACGGACACTTTAAATCAGCCGCAATGCCGGCTAAGGAGTGTTCAAATGACGAAGAAACGCAGGCCCTACAAAACCTACCCTGTTGAGTTCAAACTCGAAGCGATACGCATGATGGAGGGGTCCGATAGACCCGCAGCTGAAATTGCCAGAGAATTAGGGTTACGACGTAACCAACTGTACAAGTGGAGAGAGCAATTGCAGAAGAAAGGAGACAACGCCTTTTCCGGGAGAGGCCGGCCGAAGAAAGAGAATCAGAGCGAACTGACCACCCTGCGCCAGGAGAATGAGCGGCTGAAGGAGGAGGTAGAAATCCTAAAAAAGGCCGCAGCGTACTTTGCGAAGGAACTCAAGTGAAGTACGCATTTATCCGAACGCATAGCAAAGAGCACAAGGTCGCCCGGCTCTGCCGGGCATTAGAGGTATCGCCCAGCGGCTACTACGACTGGCGGGATCGGCCGGAAAGCGCCCGCGCCCAGGAAAACCGTCGGCTGGCGACCAAGATCACGGAATTCTGGGGACAGTTTACTTAACTCTCGGCTTGGGTCCAGGCTTCTTTCTAGAATATTTTGGGTCAGTGTGAAAATCCACCATTCATAGAAGGAGTTTTAACACTGACCCCAAATATCCACTGACCCCAAATATCCACGGCTGCAGAAACGCCGTAGGGTGGGGCCCTGCCCCACCGTGAGTCTTGTGCGCTATTCTTTAATTTGAACCGCGAAGGCG
>JBNKPL010000040.1:0-20290 GCA_050295355.1 Sedimenticolaceae bacterium | reverse complement strand
GAAGGCGCCGTACAGCCCGCCCAGGGAGTCCGGATCATAGAACTCCTTGATCTTATGGATGCGACCGTTCTCGCCATAGCCGAAAAAGGTGGTGGCGTACTCCCCCTTGCCGTCGATCCCCAGAATCGCCGTCTTCTCCTTGAAACCGCTCAAATGGTAGGCGCTGGAGGCGTGGGCCAGATGGTGCTCCACCGGGCAGATCCGTGCCGAGCCGCCGCCGATATTGAGATCGGCCACCAGCTTTTTCAGCTTTTTCATATTGCGGTGAAACCGCCGGTTGCCGGCGAACAGGGCCGTCAGCACCCGGTCCGGGGCATACCAGTGCCGTTTGGCATAGTGCCAGCGAGCGGGACTGGAGAGAGAAATCTCGGCATAGGGAAAGGCCACGATATCCACATCTTCCGGGCGGATACCGGCAAATTCCATGCAGAAGCGGGCAGATTCGTAGGGAAACCGCCCTTTTGCATGTTTGTCGCGGATAAAGCGCTCCTCCTCCGCGGCCGCCACCAACTTGCCGTCGATGAACAGTGCTGCCGAGGGATCGTGACTCACCGCACCGGAGATACCCAGAACTATCATGAAACCCTATTTATATTTAATAGATACAGAACCGTTAATTTTGCCAGTGATCGCCCTCTGGTGCGAATTATTGTTGTCTCAGGCACTCACGCCCGCCCGACCCAGCGCACCGCGCATCAGTTCCTGAATGTCCGGCCGGTGATCCCAGGTGTGAAGGAACCGGCGAATATCCCGCCGCCAGGCGCGCCGGAATGTGAGATCACAACGATACCTCTTCATGCAATCCAGGTCGGCCAGATACACCTCTTCCCCCACCACCAGCACATTGCCCCCTTTCAGGTCGCCGTGACTGATCCGCTCCCGCTCCAGGCGCCGCAATATCTCGGCGATTTTGTCCGCGACGCGCCGCTTTTTCTCGTCCGAATAGTCATCACTTCCGAACCAGGCGCCCGAATTCACCCTGTCCACGGCCTGGGCGATATAGAAATCCTCGCCGCCAACCGTACCCTTCAGCAGGGCCACCGGCGGTGGCGTAGGAATCCCGCTAAAAAGCAGTCGATGGGCGAACTCCCAGGAGTTGACCGCCCTGCCCCGGTACACCAGCCCTTTCAGGCGGTGCAGCAGACCCTTTATGTGGTACTCCTTCACCGCCAAGGCGCGCCCATCCGCCTGCGCCATCCAGACGGTACTGGCGGAGCCGGACTTAAGCGCAGTCGCCCCTTGCTCCAGAAAGCCTTTCGGATCGGCCAACAGCCCTTCCAGCTCCGGCCCGATCGCCTGGCGGCTCACCATCTCCAGACGCCCCCCGGGATGGCGGCAACGGAAAGCGGTGCAATCCCGAAAAAGCTTGCCCCGATACTCTTTCCAGCGCCGCATGCGGGCGCGTCGGACCAACTGCCGCAGACCATCTGCACCTGGCCCATCCCGCCACCCCCTCTGCTCCAGATAGAGGGGGTAAAGCTCGGGAACAGCGGACGCCCACTCCGGGGTCAGCTGGGCAATAAACAGGGCCAGATTATCGAATGCCGCTGCCGGCCCCAACTCCCCGGCGACGCTGGTTACGCCCGCCCCGTCGAGGCTGTAGAGCGCCTGCTCCGAATAGACAAAATTGTTCAGGTGTAGATCGGCCTGACAGATCCCCGCCCGGTGATGCCGGGCCAGCAGCACGATCATCTCCCGCAGCTGCTGTTTCCGCCGCTCATCATCCGCCTCTTCCCAGGCGGCCTTGAACGTGACCGGATCAGGGATACGGGCCAGCAGGATCACAGGCCACCCTTCGTTCTTCACCCGGCCCGCGTACAGGATCTCGGCGGTGGGGATGTCCCGTTCCTGAAAGGCGCGCAACCCCGACAGCTCCCGTTGCCAATGCCGCTCGCCCCGTTTGGGCTCCAGATAGAGCTTGGCGAACACCGGGGCCCCATCCAGGGTGCCCACGCACACCTCCCGGCGTCCGGGTAGACTGCGCACGCTCTGCTCGCAACTAAACTTGCGGCCGTCATCCAGTGTATAGACCCGGGGCTCAGCCACGCTCACCCCGCTCACTCACGAACCGGATCTTGCGCTCCGCCAGATAACGCCACAAACCGCGCCCTTCGGAGTCCAGTCGGCTAACACCCAGATACCCCTTCAGAAAACGCAGCCGGTCCGCCGTACTCCAGTGACGGGCGCGCCGGTTGAGGCTATCCAGGTCCCGCTGGGCGGCACGCCGGGGGGAGGGTGCGAAGCGCATCTTCTCCAGATCGATAAGCCGCACCTCTGGCCGCCCCTCTTCGGGAAAGCGAATAAACAGGTGTTTGGGATGCAGGGCGTTATGGACCAGCCGATGGTCATGCAGTCTGCGCACCACGGTGGACACCTCCGGGATCAGCGCCCTGCGTTGCTGGACACTGTTCGCCCAGCCCGCCTCCAACCAATCCCGCATCCATTGGTTCAGGGGCTCAAAACCCTTTAGCTCACGGGTGACCAGGATCGCCCGCCAGACGCCTTTCACCTTGCGCTGGCCATAATAAACGGGTTCCAGGGAGGGCACCCCGGCCCGCTGCAGGGCCTGGATATTGCGCATCTCTCCCTCAAAGGTGGGTTCGCCGCGGAAGGGATGGCGCAGGGTGCGGCGGGTGTGGTTCTCCTGCCGTTTCAGGAACACCGCCTCCCGGCCGCCATCGGACCGTTCCAGTTCCACCCGGGCCACCCCGCTCCAGCCGCCGCGCCGCTGGTTCGGTTCCTCGAACCACTCCGCCTGCAGATCCCACAGGGGGTCGAACCCGGCCAGGCCGTTCGCCTCCAGCAGGGGACGCCACTGTTCATCCAGAAAATCACGCATGGGCCGCCCCCGGACGGGTGCGGTAGAGGGCGTCCGCCCGCTGCTGCACCGCCTGCCAGAAGCCCGCCTCTGTATCCAGGATCTGGCGCAGGGGGCGCCGCCGGTACTCCACCATGAAGCGCAGCAGGTCGCGCCGGGTGAGACCCAGCTCCATGGCGGAAAACCAGAGTGAACCGATATCTTTTACCACCCAGCGGCGCGGGGTATGTTGCCTGCGCTGCACCCGGTGCAGGTCGATCACATAGAGATGCAGCCCCTGTTCACTGCCATCCCAGGATTTCGGCAGCAGAAAGTGGCAGATATAGAAGTCCCGGTGATTGACGCCGTTTTCATGCAGGGTGCGGGAGATCCGCGCCAACCGGCGGATGAGAGCCCTTTTGGTCTGTGGCGCAGGGGGATTGTCACGCCACCCTTCACAATATTTTTCCAGGCTGATGCAATCCTTGAGCTCTTCGGTCACCAGCACCGAACGCAACCCGGCCGGGTTCCACCCCTCCTGGCCAAAGGCCACCGGCCGCATGGTCTCCACCCCCAACTCCTGCAGGCGGTGAATGGCGCGCCACTCGTTGCCGGCCCCGAGGATGGGCGGGCGGAAAGAGAGCAGGTTCTTCAGGATCTCGCCCCAACCCACGCCCCGGTGACACTTGATAAAGAAGCCACGGCCTTCCCGCTCGATACGGAAGGTGCGCCGGTTCTGGATGCGCTTGAACACCTCCCCCTGCAAGGAGCAGAAGGCATCCCATCCCTGTTCGGGAAAGAGGGTGCGATAGGGTTCAAGAATCTTCAGCATTTCGTTCCGCGCGTCCTATGATCACATCCGCCGCCCGTTCGATCAGGCTGTAGAGATCGGTCCGTTCACAATAATCCGGTCCGTTTCGGCTCCAGGCATCATATCGCGGGGCACCCAGAAACGCCCCCAGGGCCAGGTTCAACGCCGTCTGGTCGAAGGGTTCTGACAGAACCATCCCGGCATCCGCATCGGACACATGATGGGCGAAGCCGCAGTTGCCGCTCACCAGCACCGGCAGTGCGCACAGCATCGCCTCGATCAGCACCGTGCCGGTATTCTCGCTCCTCGGCACATGGACCAGATAGTCGGCGGCGCGATAGAAGCGCGGCACATCCTCCCGCGTCCCGGTAAAGAGCACCCGCTCGCCGACGCCCAATCGCCCGGCCAGCAGCCGCAACGGCCGCTCCTTGCCGTGACCCACCACCACCAACCGGCAGCGCTCCCGGACCTCCGGGACCAGGCTGGCGAAGGCGCGGATGACGCGATCGAATCCCTTGGTGTGAAAACGGGAACCCACCGCCAGGATCATGCGCTCGTCCGCCGCCACTCCCAGCTCGTTGCGCAAGGCCGCAGATTCGGCATCCGAATCTTCCGGGGCAAGCAGCCGCTCCCGGTTGATCCCCGGCGGCAGCAGATGAAACCGCTCCGGCTCGGTGCCGTAGTAGCGTATAAATTTCTCCTTCTCCTGATGCGCGATCAGCATCAGCTCCGTGCCCCGGCCGGGGGCGAAAACCGCCTCTTCCTGACGCCGGAAAGATCGATAGCGGGGCAGCAGCCGATAGAGCGCCGACTTGGTCTCCATCACCCGCGCCGCATAACAGGGGTCGGCGGCGTAATAGACATCCAGCCCCGGCACCTTGGTGAATCCCACCCGGCAGTCGTATCCCTTGCCCGCAATGGCCGCGGCGTAGCGCTCCGCCAGCAGGTCGTTGCTGCGGTGATTGGTGCCTGCCCGGGTGTCCAGCTCGTACACGCCGATATTAGACGGCCGCTCCCCCTGCCACTCGCCCGTATAGATATCCACCTGGTGGCCGCGGGCCGCACAGGCCTCGGCGATGCGCAGCAGGCTGCGCTGCATGCCGCCGAAGGGAAACCAGAGGGAGACCACGAATGCCAGCTTCACCCCGCGACCCCCATCTGAATCTGCAGCCGCTCCCACACCCGCTGTGGCGGCAGCGATTGAAAACAGGCCGGTTGCACGGCGGCCTCACCCCGGTAGTCACACGTCTTACGCATACAGGGGGCGCAGGGAAAATCGGCCCGCAGGTTGATCTGGTTGCGGCCCAGCGCCCCGGTCAGATCCGTCCGGGTGGGGCCGTACAGGGTCACGGCAGGAATAGAAAGCGCGGCGGCCAGATGGGCCAGCCCGGAGTCCACCCCCACCACCCCGGCCGCCCCAGCCAGTTCGGTCTTCAGTTCCGATAGCCCCAACCGGGGCAGCTGCCTAGCTGCGGGAACCACCGAGGCGATCCACTCCGCCCGTTCGCGCTCCGCCTCCGAACCCCAGGGCAGGCGCACTTCGAAGCCCGCGGAGTCCGCCAGTTGCGCCAGCTCCTTCCAGTACTGCTCCGGCCACAGCTTGGTGGTCCAGGTGGTGCCGTGCAGAAACAGCAGATAGGGCCGCCCAGTCTCGGGCCTGGAGGCGGGTGCGATGCCGTAATCCGGCTCATCGGACAGATTCGGATAATCCAGCGCCTGGGCGAACAGGGCGCGCAGCCGCTCGATGGCGTGCATGTCGCGAGGAACGGAGTAGCGGTGGTGATAGGCCAGGGCCGCCAGGGGTTCGCGTGCGGATCGGCGGTCCAGTCCGGCCCGCTCACCCTGGGCCATGCGTGCGATCAGGGCGCTCTTGATCAGCCCCTGTGCGTCGATAACCAGATCATAGGATTCATCGGTAAGTTGTTTGCGAAAAGCGGCGATCTCGCCACTGCGCCGGGCCGCGAGCCACCCCTTCCGCCAGCGCCGAATCGCCACCGGAATCACCCGTTCCACCGCCGGGTGCCAGGCGGGGACCTCTTGAAACGCCTCCTCCACCACCCAGTCGAAGCGGACACCGAGCATGGCGTTGGCGGCATCCGTCAGCGCGGGAAACGTGTGGATCACGTCTCCCAGTGATGAGGTTTTTATGATCAGGATCTTCATGACCGTTTTAGTGGCGTGAAGATATTTAGGCCTGGACCGCGCCCGCCCCGCTCACCTGCTCAGAGATCAATCCTTTGGAACGCAGATAATCCAGCACTACCTCCACACTCTCGTCCAGGGTCTGGTCGTCCGTATCCACCACGATCTCCGGCTGTTCCGGCTCTTCATAGGGCGAGGAGATGCCGGTGTAGTTGGGGATCAGGCCCGCGCGCGCCTTGGCGTAGTTGCCCTTCACGTCGCGTTCTTCACACACCTTGAGGGAGCAGCGGACATAGACCTCGATAAAATCACCCTCCGGCATCAGTTCGCGCACCCGCCGCCGGTCCTCGCGGTAGGGAGAGATAAAGGCGGTCATGGCGACCACCCCCGCCTCCATGAACAGCTTGGTCATCTCGCCGATGCGGCGGATGTTCTCCTGGCGGTCCTCTTCACTGAATCCCAGATCGGCGCACAGGCCGTGGCGCACGTTATCGCCGTCAAACACGAAGGAGTTACAGCCCATATCAAACAGCCGCTTTTCCACCGCATTGGCGAGGGTGGACTTGCCGGCGCCGGAGAGGCCGGTAAACCAGAGCACGAAACTCTTGTGTCCGCTCTGCTGTTCCCGGTCGTCGCGGCTCACTGCGGGCTTGTGCCAGACAATATGTTTGTTTTTATCCATTCACCTAATTCTCTTCCGCCAGTTCCAATAGCGCACTGGCCACCTGCTCCACTCCGATCCCATTCAGGCAGTCCAGATGCCCTTCGGGACATTCACGCTTAAAACAGGGACTGCACTCCAGCCCCATTGAGATGACCCGGTGCCGCCGGTTCAGGGGCGGTGTAAAACCGGGATCCGAAGAACCGTACACCGCCACCAGGGGCCGGTCCAGGGCCGCCGCCACATGCATCAGCCCGGAATCATTGCTCACCACCGCATCGGCCAGGGACATCAGATCCACCGCCTGGGCAAGGGAAGTGACGCCGCTGAGATCCACACAGCGGTCTCCCGCGTAGTCATTGATGGCCCGGCACACCGCCCGATCCTTTTCGGAACCGAACAGCCAGACCGACCACCCCAGGTCCATCATCTCCGCCGCCAGCTCGCCATACCGCGATTCCGGCCAGCGCTTGGCGGCGCCATATTCGGCCCCCGGGCAGAGCACCAGCAAGCGGGAGCCGTCCCGCTCCAGATGGAGCGCATTCAGCGCCAACTCCACATCCTCCGGCCTTACCGTGAGTTCGGGCGCCTGGATAGACGGCACCTCTTTCACATCGGCCGGTTCCGCCAGGGCCACGAAACGCTGCACCGTCATGGTGAGCCGGCTCTTGTCCAAACGGCGAATATCGTTCAGCAGACCGTAGCGCATCTCGCCCACCCAGCCGGTCCGGATCGGTATCCCGGCCGCGAAGGGTGTCAGCGCCGACTTCCATGAGTTGGGCAGCAGGATTGCCTGGTCGTAGTTACGCCGCGCCAGGGATTTACCCAGCCGCCAGCGCTGCTTCAGGCCGAACTGCCCGTGGCCCAGGGGCATATCGATGGCCTGAGAGACCTCCGGCATGCGCTCCAGCAGCGGCAGGCTCCAGCCTGGGGCCAGCACATCAATGGCGACGCCCGGATGTTTTTCCGCCAGCGCCTTGAACAGGCTCTGGGCCATGACCATGTCGCCAACCCACGAGGGGCCTACCACCAGGATGCGGGAGGGCGTGCTCAAACGGCGGCGTCAGTCGACCAGCTGATAACGGGCGCTGCAGTAGGGACAGGTCGCCACCCGGCCTTTTTTCATCGGCAGATAGACCCGCGGATGCAGCGCCGCGGAATCGGTCTGACGGCCCGGACAGCAGACGGGCAGATCCTTGCGGCTCACCTGGGTGACCGCGTCCGTAATTTGGGGTGCAACTTGGGGCATAATCGTCCTCTCCCTTTATACCAGGGTCAGCCAGTAGGGATGCTCATCCCGGCGGCCGTGCACCTGGTCGAAATAGAGACCCTGCAGCCGCTCGGTGATGGGCCCGCGGCCACCCTTGCCGATGATCCGCTTATCCACTTCGCGGATCGGCGTCACCTCGGCGGCGGTGCCGGTAAAAAAGGCCTCGTCGGCGATATAGACCTCGTCGCGGGTGATGCGTTTCTCCACCACCGGGATACCCAGCTCCTTACACAGCACCATCACCGTGTTGCGGGTGATGCCGTCCAGGGCGGAGGTGAGGTCCGGGGTATAGATCACGCCGTCGCGGACAATGAAGATGTTCTCGCCGGAGCCTTCCATCACATAGCCCTCCGCGTCCAGCAGCAGCGCCTCGTCATAACCGCAGTCCAGCGCCTCTTTCAGCGCCATCATGGAGTTCATGTAGTTGCCGTTCGCCTTGGCGCGGCACATGGTGATGTTCACATGGTGACGGGTAAAGGAGGAGACCTTAACCCGGATCCCTTTCTCCAGCAGCTCTTCACCCAGATAGGCGCCCCAACTCCAGGCCGCCACCATGGTGTGCACCTGCAGGTTATCCGCGCGCAGCCCCATGCCCTCGGAGCCGTAAAAACACATGGGCCGGATATAGGCGGAATCGAGGTTGTTTTCCCGCACCACCGCCTTTTGCGCCTCGTTCATGGTGTCCGCATCGAAGGGCATGGACATGCCCAGGATGTGGGCGGAACGGAAGAGCCGGTCCGTATGTTCCTGCAGACGGAAAATGGCGGCTCCCTGGTCGGTCTTGTAGGCGCGCACACCCTCGAACACCCCGGTCCCGTAGTGAAGGGTGTGGGTCAGCACATGCACCTTGGCCTCACGCCAGGGCACCATCTCGCCATCCAGCCAGATCACTCCGTCACGATCTGCCATCGTCTGCATCGAATTCTCCTCAAAATCAGGATTTCAAATTCCCGCGCCGGGGGCCTACTCCCCCATCACGGTTTGCCAGATCTCCTGCACCGCCGTCCGCTCCTCTATCAGCTCGTTCTCGGCCGCCAGACCCGGCAGTTCCCGCAACGCATTGCGATGGTAAACCGCACGGAAGGTCCGGTAGGCGTCAGACAGCAGTTGGGTTGTTTCCCCGTCCAGGATCTCATATCTGGCCAAACTCTCCAGCAGGCGGATATTGTCCGTCCAGTCGAGCAGATCCGGGTATTGGTGGGCCCAGCGCAGGACCGAATATTGAACCATAAATTCGATATCCGCGATACCGCCCCGGCTCTGCTTCAGATCAAACCAACCCTGTTTGGATTTATCCAGGGATTGGCGCATCTTCTCCCGCATCTCGCGCACTTCCGCGCGCAACTTGTCGGGATCGCGCTCCTGCGACAGCACCTGCCGGCGGATCTCCTGGAACCGCTCCGCCATCCAGGGATCGCCGGCGATAAAACGCGCCCGCAACAGCGCCTGGTGCTCCCAGGTCCACGCCTGCTCCTTTTGGTACTGCTCAAAAGAGGTCAGCGAGGCGGCCAGGATGCCGGAGTTACCGCTCGGCCGCAGACGCATATCCACTTCGTACAGCAGGCCGGATGGCGTACGGGTAGTGAACAGATGGATCATGCGCTGCCCGAGCCGCACATAAAACACATCGTTCGCCACCGGGCGCTCGCCGTCGGTCATGGCATTGATATCATCGTTGCCGTGCAGAAACACCAGATCGAGGTCGGAGCCGTAGCCCAATTCGATACCGCCCATTTTTCCATAGGCGATCACGGCGAAGCCCTGACCGCCTCCCGGGATGCCGGAAGGTTTTCCATGCCGCCTCGTCAGGTGGTCCCAGCTCAACTCCAGCACCCGGGCGGTGACCGCCTCCGCAGTCCAGGTGAGGTAGTCGCTCACCACCATCAGCGGGATCACCTCGGTGATATCGGCCGCCGCCACCCGCAGCAGACTGCTCTGGGCGAACTGGCGCAGCCGCTCCATCTGCTGCTCCAGATCCTCCGCGTCAATGTTGCTGAACAGGGTGTCCAGCTCCGCGTCCAGCCTGTCCCGGCGCAGGGGGGTATAGAGCCGGCGCGGGTCCAGCAGTTCGTCCAGCAGCAGGGGATAGCGGGTCAGCTTATGGGCAATCCAAGGGCTGACGCCGCTCAGGCGCACCAGCTGGGAGAGGGCGATGGGACTCTCCACCAGCAGGGCGATATAGGCGGTGCGGCGGGCGATGGACTCCAACAGCCCCAGTACCCGCTCCAGGGTCAGCTCCGGATCCTCCACCCCGGCCACCGCCTCCAGCAGCATGGGCATCAGCTGCTCCATCCGCTGCTGACCCCGGGACTCCATGCTGCGGCAGGGGCGGGAGTCACGAAACAGGGTCAGCTTGCGCAGGGTCTCCTGCGGCTGCGGAAAGCCCGTCTCTGACAATACTTCCAGCGCCTGCTCTTCCGTCAGCTGGCCGCGCCACAGGCTCAACAGCAGGGGCGCCGCCTTCTCTTCGTCGTCGCCAGCCTGGGGCGCGGCGAACACCTTGTCGAAGTGGCCCTGAACCCGGCGGCGGTGCTGCTCCAGGGTCTCGAAAAAGGCCTCCCAGGCATCGAACCCCATGGCGCGGGCCATGCGCAGACGTCCCGTGGCGTCCTCTGGCAGCAGATGGGTCTGGGCGTCCTGCCAGGCCTGTATTCGGTTCTCCACCAGACGCAAAAATTCATAGGCCTCTTTCAGCTCGCGCACCACATAGTCCGGCAGCAGCTCCTTCTCCGCCAGCAGACCCAAAACCGGCAGGATCGGTCGGATTTGCAGGTCCGGATCGCGACCGCCGCGGATGAGCTGAAACGCCTGGCCGATGAACTCCACCTCGCGGATGCCGCCCGGACCCAGCTTGACGTTGTCGGCCATGCCCTTGCGCTTCAGTTCGCGGCTGATCAGCAGTTTCATCTCACGCAGGGATTCAAAGGCGCCGAAATCCAGATAGCGGCGATAGACAAAGGGGCGCAGCATCTCCATCAGCCGCTCACCCGCGTCCGAATCGCCGGCCACCACCCGCGCCTTCACCATGGCGTAACGCTCCCACTCCCGCGCCTGGGACTGGTAATACTCCTCCATGGCGTCGAAATTCATGGCCAGGGGGCCGGACTCGCCGAAGGGCCGCAGGCGGGCATCCACGCGGAACACGAAACCGTCCGCCGTCAGGCCGCCCAGCGCCTTGATGAGCTGCTGGCAGAGGCGGATAAAAAACTGTTCGTTGGTCTGGTAGCGCCCCCCCTCCACCTGACCCACCTCGGGATAGGCGAAGATCAGATCGATGTCCGAGGAGAGATTCAGCTCCCGCGCGCCCAGCTTGCCCATGGCGAGCACCACCAGGCGCTGCTGCTCCCCGTCCACGCTGCGCGGCACCCCCTGCTTGGCCAGCGCCCACGCATAGAGATGATCCAGGGCCTGGCGGATGGAGATGTCCGCCAGCTCGGAGAGATCCTCCAGGGTCTCGGTGAGGCTCGCCTTGCGGGTGAGATCGCGCCAGATGATGCGCACCATCTGCTCCCGCCGAAAGCGGCGCAGGACCCGATGCAGCACCTCCTCATCCGTCACATCGGCCAGCCGCGCCGCCAATTGCGCCGCCATCTCCCCCGGCTCCAGGATCTGCTCCAGCGCCCCGCCGTCCTGAAGGGCGGGCAGCAGCTCCGCATCGCGCAGGCAACTCTGGGCCACAAAATCGCTCGCCTCCCAGACCCGCTTGAGATCAGCCACGAACGGCTCGGGGAACTCCGTCTTCCCCCCCGCCGCCGCGGCCTGCTCAAGCCAGTGTTGCCACTGCCTCTCCGCCTGTTCCGCGGGATGTATTGGTTTGTCGCCCTGCATCTCTGCCCTTTTGTTATCACACTGCCCGAAAGGATTGATTGTAGAATAGGGCCATCCCCGTTGCCATCGACCGCCCATGCCCCTGCCGATCCTCTACCACGACGACCATTTCATCGCCATCCACAAGCCACCTGGGTTGCTGGTGCATCGCACCCGGATATCGGAAGACACCCGTTTCGTGTTGCAGATGCTGCGCGACCAGATCGGCCAGTGGGTCTATCCCGTACATCGCCTGGACCGCCCCACCTCCGGGGCGCTGATCCTCGGCCTCGATTCGGACTCGGCCCGGCTCCTGACCCAGGAGTTCGAGAAGCGGCGGGTGGAGAAGCGCTACCTCGCCGTGGTGCGCGGCTATGCGGATGACGAGGGCGTCATCGACTACCCGCTGCGGGAGGAGCAGTGGAAAGAGCCGCAGGAGGCGGTCACCCACTACCGCAAACGGGCGCAGGTGGAGCTGCCCTTTCCCGTGGGCCGCTACCCGACCGCCCGCTACTCCCTGCTGCAGATCACCCCCCAGACCGGGCGCATGCACCAGATCCGCAAACACATGAAGCACATCTTCCACCCCATCGTGGGCGACACCACCCACGGCGACGGCAAGCACAACCAGCTGTTTCGGGACGAGTTCGGCATCCAGCGCCTGCTGCTGACCGCCGCCGGACTCCGCTTCCGCCACCCCTATACAGGAGAAGAGATGCGGATCGAGTCCGCGCCGGAACCCGAGCTGTCGGCGCTGTTCTCGCGTTTCGGATGGATCATGGATTGACCAGGCAATAACCCGCCATGTGCTAAATTAGCGGATAAGGACTCCCCAGGATGAATACCAGATGGCGACAGATCAAACCCTGCTCTTCGGCCTGCTGATCACGCTGTTCGCGTTGCTTATCTGGGGCCGCTGGCGCTACGACCTGCTGGCCTTCCTGGCGCTGATCGCGGCCCTGTTGCTCGGCCTGGTGCCGAAAGAGGACGCCTTCTCGGGTTTCGGCCACCCCGCCACCATCATTGTCGCCCTGGTGCTAATCGTCAGCCGCGGCCTCTCCAGTTCCGGCGCCATTGAGATCGTGGCCCGCCAGGTGGCGAAGCTCTCCCACTCCCTGCAGCTGCACATCGCCGCCATGTCCGGCATCTCCGCCCTGCTCTCCGCCATCATGAATAACGTGGCGACCCTGGCGATGTTGATGCCCGTGGACCTGCAGGCGGCGGCCCGGGCCAAGCGCAGCCCCGCCCTCACCCTGATGCCGCTCTCCTTCGCCACCATCCTCGGCGGCATGATCACCCTCATCGGCACCCCGCCCAATATCGTCATCGCGGAGTTTCGGGAGCAGACCCTGGGAGAGGGGTTCTCCATGTTCGACTTCACGCCCGTGGGACTGGCCTGCGCCGTGGCCGGGGTGCTGTTCGTGGCCACCATCGGCTGGCGCCTGATCCCCGTGGAGCGCATGAAGCAGAACATCTCCCAGGAGCTGATCGACATCAGCGGCTACCTCACCGAGCTGCATGTGCCTGAAGGGTCAAAGGCGATAGGGCAACGGCCGCGCGACCTGGACGACATCGCGGATGAACATGATGTACTCATCGCCGGGCTGATACGCAACGGCCTGCGGCTGCCCGGCCGGGCGCGCTGGACCACGATCCAGGCGGGCGACATTCTGGTGATCGAATCCGGGCCCGAGACCCTGGACAGTTTTGCCGGGGCGATGGGCCTCGATTTCCGTACCAACCAATCGGAAACGCCGAGCCTGACCGACGAGGTGTTCGGGCTGCTGGAAGTGGTAGTGCCCAAGGGGGCGCGCATCGAAGGGCGGTCCACCTTCACCATGCAGCTGCAGTATCGGCACGACACCACCCTGATCGGCGTCTCCCGCCAGGGGCGCCAGTTCCGCGACCGGGTGAAAAAACTGCCTATCCAGGCCGGGGATGTGCTGCTGCTGTTCGGCCCCAGCAAACGCCTCAACGAGGTCAGTCTCTGGCTCGGCACCCTGCCCCTGGCGGAACGCGGGCTGGAGCTTGTGCAGCGCCAGAAGGCCTGGCTCGCCACCGCCATCTTCGCCGCCGCCATCCTTCTCTCCTCCCTCGGGATACTCTACCTGCCAGTGGCTCTGGCCACGGTGGTCGCCCTCTACACCATGCTCCGCATCGTCCCGCCGCGCCAGGTCTATGAATCGGTGGAGTGGCCAGTGATCGTGCTGCTGGGATCGTTGATCCCCATCGGCGTTGCGCTGGAGACCAGCGGCGCCACGGCCCAGATCGCGGGCTGGATCACCACCCTATCCGCGGGCCACTCGCCAGTGGTGGTGCTGACCCTGCTGATGATCGTCACCATCGCCCTCTCCAGCGTGATGAACAATACCGCCACCGCGGTAATCGCCGCGCCAGTGGCGGTGGATATCGCCAGCCGCCTGATGGTCAATCCCGACCCCTTCCTGATGGCCGTGGCGGTCGCCTCCTCCTGCGCCTTCCTCACCCCCATCGGGCACAAGAACAACACCCTGATCATGGGCCCTGGGGGCTACCGCTTCGGTGATTACTGGCGCATGGGACTGCCGCTGGAACTGCTGGTGATGCTGGTCTCCATACCCACCATCCTGTGGGTCTGGCCGCTATAGAAACCCCGTGATCACAAGCACGAAAACAAAAATTTTAAAAAATTTCCAAAGGCGTCCCACATCTAAAATTTTGGTCTATACTGGGTTTGAAGGAGGACAAAACAACGCCCTCCGAAAAGGACCCGCGACCCCGTGGAGCAGTTAGCACGAGGCCTACGCGGGTCTTTTAATTCTGGCGCCATCCACTGTTCATTCCACAAAACGCAGGCAAAATATTTTTTAAAGCGGCTCTAAAGCGAGGCCTGCTTAATGATACTCCACGCCTCCGCAACCGCGGCCTGCCAGCGCGGATCGGCATGCGGCGTATCCAGATAGCGGTTGACCGTTTGCTCGATATACTCGCGCAACCCATCCCGATCATCCAGATGCTTATTGATTGATTTTTCAATACAGGCCAGCGTCCAGTGATTGTGATGTATTCTGGCATGCGCCGCCTGCCATCGGATCTCGGGGTCCGACGGCCTGCCTAGCAGTGGAAGATAATTGGAGAGTGGCGTCCCCATCGCCAGGTCCCGATTCTGGAGCTTTCTTTCACCTTCATCGCGCCACCACCGACGCGCCTTATCCAGTTGCGGCGGGTACCGCTCGTTAAACTGTCTGGATTTTGCCGACTCGGGATACCATCCATAATCATACTTCAGCCAGTACTCGGCGATTCGATGCGCCTTTAACTTCAGTGGCGCGGGCTGATCCACATACAGACAGATGGTTCTCGACACCTCGGCATCCTTGATGGGCGCCGTGCTGTCCGCGTGGATATTGACCCCCGGCCGGGCCATGGCGCCCAGCAGGACCAGCAGAATCGGCGTACCCAACCCTAGCGCATGAAAATCAGGGACCGTTTGATGCACACTCCTATAGCCGTCAAAAAAGCCCGCTATCAATTGCGCAAAACTGACATAGGCGCGCGGCAGATTTCGCGGAAATGGATGCACCTGCCCCTCTTTTACCCAGTAGTTGGTGTAGCCATTGTCCGACAGGGCGGCACCCAGACCCGTACTAATGGCGGCGCAGTTCGCTTCCGCCGCCATCCTGCCCGCCATGAACGAAGTGTCATAATCCATGCCGTGCAGGCCCGTATAGATCTTGCCTGTCGTGGCGCCGAACTCTCCCCGTTGGCTGCGCTCGGTAAACTCAATCGGGAACTGTGAAAAGCGGGCGGTATCCGATCCATTCCAGCCAAGATAGGCAGGCTCCATCCGCAAACCCGACAGGGCTGCCATCGTCAGGTCCTCTGCGCCAATGCGGTAACTCGGCGCCAGCGCCTCCTGCTGGGCATGGATGCTCGCAATTCGGCTGACCTGATTGTGGCTCTGCGCTACCGCCCGCACCTGCTCCGCCAACTCACGATACTCCCGCCGCAACTCCGCCGAAATGGTATCGGGCCGCAACTTATCGCCCAGCCGTTTCTCCTCCTGATGGCGCTTGTCACGCACTGCCGCCGCCTGCGGCGCGAACTGTTTGATCAGCGCACCGATCAGATCGAAGTTGCCATTATCGGCGGCGAGTCCACACCCATAGCGATGAACCTCTTTCACCAGTCTGCGATGGGTCTGACTGTAATCCGTCGAAATCAGATAGTAATCGAACCTGCGTATCCCTCGGCCGCGATGCAGCGTATAGGGTTTGAGATTGGCGACAAAACGAAACATAGGCAGCCATTACTCATAAATGCTGCAGTGACTTTCGTATTCCGCTTTTTGCTGAAACAGCAAATTTTCCACCTCCTGAAGCCGCTCCTTTTTCTCTTCCAACGTGACTGGCTCATCGGTAAACCAGCTGATAACCCGCTCCAGAATCTCCCGCAGTGTTTCAATCAAATCAAAGAGCGCCGCCATCTCAGCGTCTATATCCACCAGATAAGACTCCAGCACCTCGATCTCTTGCTCAACTTCCGCCTTACGAAGCTCCGTCTCGTTAATCTGTTGCTCAACCTCATCCATTTTTTCGCCTGTCCAGCCGCAATCATATTGCGCCCTGGGCAACGCCTCATCGCGCAACTTTCTGTAACGCTCCGCGGCCTCAGTACGTTGCTCCTCAACGTATTTCTTTTCCTGCTCCAACTCATGCCGCTCTTGCGGATCTCTGGCCCGCTCCAGCTCATGCACAATTTCCCTGTGGAGCTCATCATATTTCCTAATCTCATCATCAAGATCATCAAGCTCGTCTTCAATATCAGTAACGGCATCGCAGGCCTGGGTGTTTGTCTGCTCCAGCTCGGCATATCCATCTTCCAGCTGCCCGATCTTCTCCGCCAGAAAATCCCGCTCCTCTTGTAGAGGCTGCAGCATTTCCTGAACATTCATCTTTTCCGCCATCAAATCGATAAATTCATCGATTTTCTCCCCCAAATCGGCCTCGGCCTCGTTCTCACTTCTGGCCTGTTCGAGTTGATCCAGATAATCCTGTTCCTCCTCGACCTCCTCTTGCAATGTTATATATTCCTCCTCCAGTTCCCCGATTTCTGTTGCAAGTTCTTCGCATCTTTGTGGACTTAGTGGCATGACATTACCCTCACTGATTGACGCGCGTCAGGAAATCAAGCATTGATCCAAAGTGACCCTGCTCGGGGAACTCCCAGACCATCTCCACCGAAGCTGGATAGAGGTCATAGAATGGGCGGGTTTGTGTCGCCAGCCAATCTTCCCAGACCTCACCCGCATGCTGATTGGGCCCCTCCTGCTCCACCTCGATGTATGGCTTGGATGACGCGGACCTTTTGACCTTGCCCAGACACCAGCAATAACTGCCTGCCGCCAGCCCCTGACGGCGCATGGATTTATAGGGCACAAGCAGTTCACACTGTCCCTGTTCGAGCCTGACAATAGAAACAGGCTTTCTGGGGCGCTCCTCCCACACCACCTCTTTTACTCGTCCTGTCACATTAATCAGTTGACCGTGCGCCAGATCATCCAGCAACAGGTCCATCTGCCTGAGGTCCATCCCCTCGCGCATCAGCGTAGTGCGGCGCTCCGCAATCTGGCGGGTCGCCTCGCCACTCCTGCTGCTGCTGAGCCTTTGGCAAAGCAGGGCCGCCGCACCCGCCAACATCGCGGTCTTGCGGCTTAGATTCGAAATCTGCAAACCAAAATGCGAACTGGAAGTGTGACTCTCTTTACGCGCATAGGCGGACGCCCTGCCCGCTTCCTTACAGATTTTCGGCAGCTCAACCAGCGCCCGCACAGACAGATTGCGCAGACAGCTTGCGCACAGCGTCAAATCTTGCTGCAGCGCGGCTTCGCGCAGCCTTTTTAGCGTACCTTGATATTGGGTGTGTTGCCGGCGCCAATCGGCACGCCAGTTCTTAGGGGCCTTTTTGCCCCCCTCCCGCAAACCGTCGGTAAAGGCATCCCATAATGTGATATGGATGAGTGTCGAAATCGCCTGTCCAAGCTGCAGCGCCTGCCCTTTACTAAAAAACAGCTGCCCCGCCTTCTTCGGAAGCATGGCGAGCACATCTTCCGACACCTCCGACTGCTGGTAACGGCTCAGGATATCGCTGATTCTCTGAATACCTGGAACCGCCGCCTCGGCAAAGTCATTCACCGACCGCCCCTGGTTATTCAATTTCGAAATCCTGGCGCCCTTCTCCGCCAGACCGACCTCCCTAATCAACTGCGCGAGTTGAGCGCTGGCAAGCGCGGGAATGACTGACGGCAACGGCCTGACTTCATGCCGCTTCACAAGCGCACTGGCTGAGATGTAGCGATGCGCGCCGCGTTTTTTGATGGGCTTCAATCTACTGGAGGTAAGTTTTAACGCCATAGTACGTTTCCTTTTTAACTCAGATGCCAATATTTCCAACCCTGCGCGGGATTAGCGTCATTTTTAAGCCCCCTCCCATTTCTCCGCAGATCCCTGCCCATGACAGCACAGGCCAGCCCGCTTTTTTGCATTAAGGAAGGCAGAACGTGAATTCGTTCGGGAGAGAACCAGCCGGGCCGTAAAACCCCTGCTGGCATTTTTGATAGAAGTGAAATCCATGTTTTATCATCCATACACAAACTTGGGGCGAATCCTTTAACATCATCCAGAACAATAACGCCCTCGGGGCTTTAAAGCCTATCCTAAATCTAGCGGACTGGGAACCGTATCATCTTCGGAAGCGCGTAAATCTTGCCCTGCAGGAATTAACGCCTAGGCAAACACCCTGATTTGTGCCATTTTTTAACACTGAAGAGCACAAACAAAAGGAACTTGATCCCCCCCCGCCATTTTGATTATTCACAGCTATACTCTGGCTAAAACCCCTCAACCACCCCCCTGCCGCGGCGTGGAGACTGCAAGAGCGAGTAACGTAGCCGACTAAATAAGGAGATTGAAAACATGACGACCCATAGCGATGCCATAGAACAAAACCTGCGCCTGGAGGACCTGGAGCCCTGGGATGCACAGCGGGCCGCGGAGCTGGCCAAAGAAGAGGAGATCGAACTCACACCAGCGCACATGGAAGTATTGCTCTACCTGCGCGCCTATGTGGACGAGCACGGCACCACGGTGAAATCCAAAGACGTGATCCGCGATCTTGTTAACCATTTCGAGGAGCACGGGGGCAATAAATACCTCTACTCCCTGTTTCCCCGCGGCCCTCTGGCGCAAGGCCGTAAGATCGCAGGCCTCCCCCTGCCGCAGGAGACGCTGGATATTTCATTCGGCAGTGTGCAGTAGCTTCATTACCATTGCCGCACCCTGCTTATACGAGTTTACAGGTGCTCTGAGATAGTTTGGACAGAAGGGCGAGCATCCCTTCTCCCTGAGGGAGAAGGACACGACTGCATGGATGCAGGAGGTAGAGCGACGCAGGAAGCCAAAGCCGAGGATGAGGGGGATAATTCAATCAAAGCGTTTCCTTTTCCAATCCCCTCACCCTAACCCTCTCCCTCAGGGAGAGGGGATAAGAGGCGGAACAGCAGCGACCCGCCTTCTATCTGGCCGCGTGAAACAGCCGATCCAGATGGTTGGCGAACTGCTGTTTTTCCGTCGGCCCCAGAGGGGGCGGCCCACCCGTCTGGATGCCGCTGCCGCGCAGGGTGTCCATAAAATCCCGCATGTTCAGCTTCGCCTTGATGTTCTCGGTGGTGAACAGCTCGCCTCTGGGGCTTAGGGCATGGCCGCCCTTGGTGATCACCTCGTCCGCCAGCGGGATGTCGCTGGTGATCACCAGATCCCCTGCGGCCATGCGCCGCACGATCTCGTTATCCGCCACATCGAAGCCCGAGGAGACCTGTACGCTTTTGATGAAGCGTGAGGGCGGCGTCTTGATGAACTGATTGGCCACCAGCGTCACCAGCGTCTTCTCACGCTCCGCCGCCTTGAACAGGATCTCCTTGATCGCCACGGGACAGGCGTCGGCATCTACCCAGATATTCATATCAACTCATCTGCCAACGGGAGCGGAGTTACACAGAGGTTCCCTAGTCCGCATGTTTCGTTGATTTGCGCTTCTTCGGCTTCTTGGCGGCGGGCTTTTTGACCTTGGGCTTCTTTGGCTTGAACTCTTTTTTCGGCTCGCCCAGGTGGCTGATATTCAACTGCCGCCCGCATACCCAGACCCGCTTCAGGTGCTTGTACACATCCTTCGGCATCCCTTCGGGCAGGTCGATGGTGCTGTAGGTGTCGAACAGTTTGATATGGCCGATGTACTGGCTCTCGATCCCCGCCTCGTTGGCGATGGCGCCCACGATGTGTTTCGGCTCCACGCCGTGCTCTGTCCCCACCTCAATGCGGTAAGGGTCCATGGGGATTTCATCCTGTTTACGATCACGCGGCCTCTTCGGCTTGCGCTCTGAAGATTCCGCCCGCTCACCACGCCTCGGCCGCTCTGCCCGTTGCTGCCGTTCCGCGGGTTCATGCCGCTCTTTTCGCGGCGTACGGCTTTCGCGCTCTTCCAACTGCAGCGGCTGATCCTTCTGCACCAGATAGGCCAGGGCGGCGGCGATCTCGCTCATGCCCACATTGTGCTCGCTCTGAAAACCGTCGATCAGCGCCTCGAAAAAGCCCAGCTCCTGGGTCTCCAGGGTCTCGCTGATCAGGCCCTTAAAGCGATCCACCCGGCGGCCCGTGATCTGCTCGCGGGAGGGCAGTTGCATGGGGGTGATGACCTGGCGGGTGGCCCGTTCGATGGCGTGCAGCATGCGTTTCTCACGCGGCGCCACAAACAGGATCGCCTCGCCCT
>JBNKPL010000039.1:0-20490 GCA_050295355.1 Sedimenticolaceae bacterium | reverse complement strand
GGTGGGCCAGCCCGACCCCGAACGGCTGCGCAACGCCTGCAAAAAGAGCGACCGGGTCACCCTCTATCTCTACGGCAGACGCCAATGGCAGTGGCAGCAGATGCACCTGCCGGTGCTGTCCGAACTAGCCAACCTGGAGATCTGGTCAATAGACGACGAGTTTCTGGAGGCGCTGACGGCCGGACTGGAACGGGATATCCGCTGGGAGCTGACCCGCAGCGACGGGGGCATTTATCTCACCGTGGGAGACCGGACCCTGGAGACGGAACTGCGGCGGGTGCTTCCCTTGAGCGATTAACAGCCGCAGCGCACTGCCGAAGAGAATATTTGCCACAGAGAGCACAGAGGACACAGAGAAACGGCGGCCATGCTTTTAAATCTCCGTGACCTCTGTGCTCTCTGTGGCTAAATCCAAATTCAGATCACCCGATCATTCCCGCCATCAATGGGCACCTGCGCCCCCGTGGTGCGCGAGAACAGGGGGCCGGCCATGGCGCAGGCCAGGGCCGCCACGTCGCGGGAACGGACCTCGGTCTTGAGTACATTCTTGGTTTTGTACTGCTCCACCGTCAGGCCGTAGTGCTCCGCCCGCTTGGCGAGCACCTCCGGGGTCCAGATGGCGGTGTCGAACACCGCATCGGGATGCAGGGTGTTGACCCGCACCCCCGCGCCGCCCAGCTCCAGGGCCGCCACCCGGGCCAGTTGGGTCTGCCCCGCCTTGGCCACCGAATAGGCGGCGGCGCCGGGGCCGGGGGCGGGTACGTTCTTGGATGCGATCATCACCACCGCGGGATCGACGCCCAGTTTGAGATAGGGCGCGCAGGCCTTCAACAACCTTTGATGGCTGGTGAGGTTGATGGCGAGGCTGGTATCCCAGCTTTTGTCCGCCATCTCTTCAATGGTCTCGCTGGCAAAGAAGGCCCCGGCGTTGCTGACCAGGATATCCAGCCCGCCGAAGCGGCGCACGGTCTCCGCTACCGCCTGTTCGATCTGGGCGTCATCGGTGATGTCGCACTCCAGACCCAGGATGCCGGGTTGAGAGAACTGCTCGCGGATGGCGGGGTTCCGATCCAGCGCCGCCACCACGGCCCCCTGTGCATGCAGCTCTTCCACACAGGCCAGACCGATGCCGCTGGCGGCCCCGGTCACCAGAGCCACCTTGCCCTGCAGGGGCGGCTCGCTTTTGGCCTTGCCGAGCTTGGCCTGCTCCAGCTCCCAGTACTCCAGCTCGAAGATGTCCTTCTCGGGCAGGGCGTTCCAGCCGCCCAGCGCCTCGGCGGCGCGGATGGCGGGCAGGGTGTGAGCCTTGATGTCGGCGATGATGGAGGCCTCTTTCAGGGAGCGGCCGAAACTGACGCAGCCGTGGCCCGGCCATACCGTCCAGCAGGGGGCGGGATTGAGGCAGGTGAGGTTACCGTCGGTGTTGCGCTCGAAATAGTTTTGATACTCGGCGCTGTATGCGGCCACGGCCTCATCAGGCGCCTTGTCCAGCAACATGGGCGTGCGCTTGGTGCGGATCACATGGTCGGGGGTCAGCGGGCCGCGGCTGATGAGGGTGGCCACATCGGTCAGGTTGGAGAACTCTATAGAACTGTCATCGCTATCCAGCCGCGCCACCACCGCGCCGCCTCGGGCCTCGCCCACGGCGCGGCGCAGAGCGGCCAGGGTCGGCAGGTCTTCTTTTGATTGAGCGGCCTGCGGCGTGATGACGGCGTTGTTGGCGGCGAGATACGCCTCGGCCTCGCTGACCAGGCGGATCATCTGTTCATAACTCTCACGGGCGTCATCGCTGAAGGTGAACAGCCCATGGTTCATCAGTACCATGCCGTCGAGGGAGCCCCAGTCCAGCCCCTGGCTCATGTCATGGATCTTTTTCGCCAGCACGAAGCCGGGCATCACATAGGGCACGATCAACACGCGCTCGCCATAGAGTTCGCGGATACGCGCCTCGCCGTCGGGGGTGTTGGTGATGGTCACCACCGCGTCCGTATGGGTGTGGTCCACATACTTGAACGGGATCAGGGCATGCAGGATCGCCTCCACCGAAGGGTTGGGCGCGCCCGGGTCGGTCATTGCGGCGCGCTGGCCCTTTACCATCTCGCTGTCACTGAGCCGATCCAGCGCCGCCATCTTGAGCAGGGTGTCCATCTTCACGGGCGCAAAGCCGGGCGCCTCGATGGTGGCCAGATCCCAGCCGCTGCCCTTCACAAACAGGATCTCATCCTGCTCACCAAAGAGATTGGCCACACGGCTTTTGACCGAGGTGTTGCCGCCTCCGTGCAGCACCAGATTCGGTTCCCGGCCTAGCAGGCGTGAGGTGTATACGCGTAGCGCAAGATCGTCGTCCAGAAACGGCGCCGCTTCTTTATCGTCCCAGAGGCTTTTCATCGGATTTATTTTTCGTGGCTGGCCAAAAAATAAAGTGTAGCGGAATCGGGTGATCCGTGACAGCAGTGGCCAATAATGGCTGGGCTGGTCAGGAAATGGCTGGTAAATGGTATGGGTAATCTGCTAGGTTATGAATCGCATGGAAAAAGAATCAAACAGCGGGAAGGCTGAGCCACGGCAGTCCCTCCTTCTGCTGGGGTATCTATGAGAATCATAAGGAACAATCTGCAAACTACCCTATCTGTCCCGCCGAAGATGCTTCCCCGTGTGGATACTGACCAAGTTGGTTGTGGGTCCATGTCTAATAAAACGAAAGGGGTTCTAAGCTATGTCCCAAAACTCACATGTCCTACTGCTCTTTTTTGACAAGAAAGAGCTTTTCCAAAATTGCCTGAAAATGTTTCGGCGGCTGGAGGCCGGGGATGCCGAAAAGGCAAAGGAGTACGGTCAGCAACTCGGGGTAGATATTGCCGAGACGTGGAATGAGGAGTGGTTTAATCACACCATAACGCCCACCTCCAAGCACATCCGCCTCCACTACGACACTAGCTCAAGATATGACCTGCCGCTGGATGTACTGCAACAGCTGTTTGCCGCGGGCTTGAGGGTGGCGTGTCTGGAGGTGTTTTACGATCAGGTTGGAGAGTACGGGCAGTTCTATTTCAAGGATGGAAAGCTGCTGGACAAAGAGTCGGTGTATGGCAAATCCAGTCAAATAAAGGCCATTGTCGACGAGCAATTCGAGAGCGCGGGTGAAGATCTGGAGGAGGATGGCTACCCCAGGCCAAGTTCTATCGATGCGCTTATCAAGGAGCAAGCCAAGCAGGAGAAAGAGGCGAGTGAGCTGGCGGAGGCCTTGACCAACGGCGAGGTGTTGGATGCCATGGTCAGCCTTGCCAAGGCGTCGCAAGAAACTGGAGAGGATCCCATTGATGTATTGAAGTCGGCGATGCTGCTGCGCGCTATCGGCAAGGGCCTGTTGCAGGCGATAGCCTTTGGCGTCATCACGGTTCTGATGTTCAAGGGGATGTGGTTGTGGATCGTCCTTGCCCTGGTGCTTGCGGTGGTACTGCCGATCATATACATCCTGAAGGTCAATGCGGAATTCGGCGATGACGAAGGCTCTGATGTTGATGGCGAAGAAGGAGAAGTGGCATGTTAACAGAAATCGAATGGTGGGGAGGTCTGCTGTTCATCTGGTGGTGGTTTTGCTACTCCATGGCTTTTAAAGGGTATAAAGACGAGCCGAAGTTTGAAGTTAGCTTCCTGGCGATGAATATGGCCTACCTCGCCGCCGCCATAGTGTTGGCGTTGTATTTTTATGCGCTTGAGAATCAGACGACGCAAACTATCTATGTCGGCGCTATCTGCATCGGGGTGCTTGCGACCATTATTATGTTCGTATGGCCTGAAACCGAGGAGTCAAAGGCCAAGACCGCGGCCGAAAAGAAAGAGGATGGGGATGAAGGGGAGGTCAGTACGGTGATCAATGTATTGGCGCAAGTGATTCTTGGTTTTCCGCTGGCGGTGTCATTCGGGTTGGGTTTGTATAAGTCAAGTGGGTTTGTAGGCGCGTTGGCGTTTTTGGGCACATAAGAAATGCGGTCTGTTCTCAATGATGATGTGTTAGCTTGTCCGTGTCAGTTTCTCCAAAAGTGGGATGAAGTATGTTTGGAGCCATCAAAAGAGTGGTTTTCTCGTGGCTTGTTGCGACAGCAGTTGTAAGCGCTATTGCTGTTTATATTCAGTATTTCGTCGATCCTTCAACGGCTTTAGCCATATATGTCGCGATAGGCTTACAGGTTGTCATCATAAATCATTTTTTCTGGTTGCCCGTACTTGCGTATCTACATAAAAAGAGAAAGATTTCTCTCCTCTCGTCCACCGTATCTAGTATGGCGGCCGCCCTTCTTGGTGGTGTATGTATAGTTGGGGTAGTTATGCTGCTTTTGGTCGTGACAGATGGGCGGTTCCTGTTCTCGGAGCCAATGGGTGATGAGTTTGCGGGATATACGGATTGGACGGTTGGGCGCATCTATTATGGGAGAGCGGTGGTATATTTTATTTTGCTTTGGGGAATTAATGGAATTGTTTTCTGGAGAATGTATGAAAAATTTGCCGTAAATAAATAGATTTGATGGCAAATCTTCGAATCATGTAAAACAGTCCCTCTATCTCCTTAATCTCCACCAAAGATCCAGATTATATTAAGGCGGGTGTTGGAGTGCGTATCAACCAGTTGCCAGGGGTTGGGTAAACATATGAGGGTTGTCTTCAATATTCTGAAGTGGTTGTTTGTAATGCTGGCGGCGTTGGTTGTGATTATGCTTGTAATCAACTGGAGTGATCAGTCGCCATCCCCCGTGGTGCTCAAGATGCAGTCTTTGTTGCGGGAAGGCTCCAATGTGCCGGATGAGGAGAATGCGTTTGTCTATGCTATGGGGTTTGCCGCATCTAGAGAAAGCGATCCAGTCAATACAGGGATGGAGTGTATTTCCAAATTCAACGCGGCTGTCAGTAAGTCAGCGATCAATTTTGACTCTGATCTGGGATGTGATGATGCCGCATCGGCAAGATACGGTGATTCCATCATCTCTGCGGTGCTAGATACTTGCGGCATAGCGAACAAAGATTGTGAGGTTGCTCTACAGGAGAACGAGCAGGCAATTGCTCAGTGGCTGCAGGCTGAGGATTGGTTGCTGCAGCGTTATAGTAAATTGCTGCAGCGCAGTAAGTGGCGCATGACTGCAGAGTATTCGATATATATGCCATTTCCGCGCTACGGTGCAATAGGCGATGGGCGGAAGATGCTCATGCTTAAGGCATGGCATCTGGCTGGTCAGGGTAAGGCGGAAGAGGTGCGGCAGCTACTGAATCGTGAGGCAGGATTTTGGCGTATGGTCTTGTCGTCATCAAGCACATTAGTGGGCAAGATGGTTGCTGCTTCATTTCTGGACAGGGATTTCGCATTTGCCAATCTGGTGCTGCGCAGACTTCAAGCGCAAGGAATAAAACCTGCCATTCCAGATGCTTGGCTGGTTCCTTTTAGTGGAGATGAAATGTCTTTGGCAAAGGCAATGGCAGGGGAGTCGGAGTATTTGGCAAGTATCTTGCGGGAAGAGCAGGCATATAGAACTATTTTGATGGATGAGAATAATACTTCCGTTTCTCAAGAAAGCACGGTGCTGGACGATTGGGTAGAAAATACGCTTGGTCACTTCCTGTTGCGGCAGGCTACGCAGAACGAACGTGCTGAGATGTTGGCGCGGATGGTTGAGATGCTCCATGTGCCAGTTAAGCAGTTCCCACAAGCGCTACGGCGGTTGGATGCGTATCAGAATGATCTTGCCAGTGCGGGCAGCTTGTGGCATCCATATAATCCGATCGGTCATGCCTTGAATATTATTACTCTTCCTGCATTTTCTTCAGATTATGCGGCAAGGGTGTATGACCTGGAAGGTGTGCGTCAGGCAGTCTTGGCGGTCACGCAACTAAGAGGGAGTGGAGTCGGCGTCGATCAGATCGATGTCGCGTTAGGTCAATCGGAGCTTAGAAGTCCATATGACGATACGCCTTTTGTGTGGGATGCTGGTGTAAGGTCGATTGTTTTTAAGGGGCTGGGGCAAGGGGGTCAGAATGCCCATAGTTTTCTATATTAAGGATACTGCCAGGAATTCTCGGTCAAGTTGCAGAATGGGTGCAAAGGACGGTATACCTATTAGGCTGAGGTGGTCGTAAGGTATGGCTTGGGATGAGTACGCAGTATCAGTAACTGCGCTATTCTTGCTTGATCATGGATGATTAATGACAAGACATTTAATGCCGTACTAAGCAGTACGACGCACTATAAATAAAGAATTCAATCAGAGGAGTTGCCATGACCATCGACATCGATCTGCGTCTGGCGGTGTACGCCCTTTCCGATGCCCTTGATCTGGTAGGGGTGGATGAGGTCCAGCACGGAAAGCGGGTGGGCTTCATGGCCCTGGAGTGCGGACATCGGCTCGGTTGGGATCAGCATGAATTGGACGCTATCCTGCATGCGGGTCTGTTGCATGATTGTGGCGTGTCCACTACCACTGAGCACCGCTATCTGGTGGAGGAGCTCGACTGGGAGAACTCTCAGGAGCACTGCCTGCTGGGTGAGCAGCTCCTTGGCGAGTTCACCCCTCTGGCGAAACTGGCGCCAGTGATCCACTATCACCATACCCACTGGGAGCAAATGTTGGCCGAGGGCGTGGAGCCCTTTACGGCGCGCATGGCGAACCTGATCTTTCTGGTGGACCGCGCCGATGCCCTGGCCGCGCCCCATTACGGCGGGGACCTGATGCTGGCGCGCGATGCGATCCGCCAGCAGTTGCGCGATCTGTCCGGTACTTTTTTTGATCCCGAGCTGATAGAGGTATTCCTTGATACCTCCGCCAGTGAGGCCTTCTGGTACTCTCTGGAGCCGCGTCATATCGAGCATTTCCTTTGGCGCATGGTGCGCTCGAACCACCCGGTCTCCATCGGCATGGAAGACCTGCGCCAGTTCGCCGCTCTGTTCGCCCGGGTGGTGGACGCCAAGAGCCGCTACACCTGGGAACACTCGGAAGGGGTGGCGCGGCTGGCGCGGCAGCTGGCGGAGTGGAACGGCATGCCGTCCCGGACCTGTGACCTGATTGAGGTCGCCGGTCTGCTGCATGACCTGGGCAAGCTGCAAGTGCCGGACGAGGTGCTGGATAAGCCGGGCAGCCTGGATAGCGCCGAGCGTACGCTCATTACCCGTCACAGCTTTGAGACCTACCAGATCCTGAACCGCATCCCCGGCTTGGAAGAGGTGGCGAAGTGGGCCGCCTATCATCATGAGACTTTGGACGGCGCGGGCTATCCCTTCCATCGTCACGACAACGAACTGCCACCCGAGGCGCGCATCATTGCCGTGGCCGACATCTTTCAGGCGTTGTCACAACAACGCCCCTATCGCGATTCTTTATCGAGTGTTGAGATCCTGCATGATCTTCAGGAACGGGTCAGCGAACAGCTTCTCGATGGTGATGTGGTTGCACTGGTGGCCGGTCACCTTGATGAGTGTCAGGCGTTGGCGATGGGTAGTGTGAAGTCGGCATAGCGGGCGGTCTCCGCTTCTTGCCAGAGGAGTTGGCTACTTCAGGCGGGCTATGCAAAGAACAGTGAGGCGCCGTTACTGCAGCGGAGAAAATAAAAACCCGGTAAAAGAAAAACCCTCCGAAGAGGGTTTAAGTTCTTTTTCTTGCAAAGCTTATATTTATTAGTTATTCGCAACTTCTTTCCGTTGCTTGGCTTTGATGATCGGGCCGTCCATGGGCGTGATAGCAGCCAAATGTTTAAGTGCTGCCGCCAAAAAATTCGTCGAAGTATATCACTTATTTTTGTGTATTGCTTCGGCGCTGTTTGATTGGGAAGTTTTTTCCTGCTTGCGGTCGGGGCGGTAAGAAGGAAATAATCTGCGTATCACTCCCTCTTTAATGTATGGATTAAGAGGGAATCAGTTTCGAACATGAGGATTGGGATGTCAGAACAAGGCGAAGAGGGCGCGGTGCCGCAAAAGATCGGCCGCAGTATGATCATCCTGACCTGGGTGGCGCTTTTGGTGCTGCTCTTTTTCTTTTTTCAGTCGATTCTCGATCGGCAATATAATCCCAATCAGAAAGTGGCAGGCCGCGTAGAGCAGGGTGGTGTGAAAGAGGTGCTGCTGGAAAGGAACCGCATGGGACACTATGTGGCTAGTGGCGCCATCAATGGCGAGGCGGTTACCTTTTTGCTGGATACGGGCGCTACGGATGTGGCGGTTCCAGCCGCAGTGGCGGAACGTTTGGGGCTGCGTGGCGGGCCTGTGGTGCGCAGCAAGACGGCCGCCGGCACGGTGAATTCCTATCTGGTTACCTTGGACCGGGTTGCTTTGGGGCCCATTGAGATGACCGATGTACGGGCCTCTATCCTGCCCACCATGGAGGGGGAGGAGATTCTGTTGGGGATGACTTTTCTGAAGCGGCTGGAGCTGGTGCAGCGGGGGAATACGCTGCTGCTGCGGCAATATTGAAGGTATGGGGCGCGTCTGTTCGGACGCGCCCCATTACGGCTTTAGTTGACCGTATCTTTCAGTGCCTTGAGCGCAGACACTTTCACCACCGTGGAAGCGGGCTTGGCCGCAATCTTGATGGTTTCGCCGGTGGCCGGGTTGCGGCCCATGCGGGCTTTGCGCGCAGGCTTGCGTACGCGGCGGATTTTGACTCCGGTCTCGGGGATGGTGAGTTCACCAGAACCGCGGCGCTGCATGTGCCGCTGGATCAGTTCGCCGAGAGAACCAAATACAGCCGCGACATCCTTGCGGGCAAGGCCAGTATCTTCGGCGATGGCCTGGATGATCTGGGTCTTGGTCTGTTTGGTGGGGATCGATTTCAGTGTAGGTGCCGCTGCCTTTTTGGCGACGGTCTTCTTTCTGCTTACAGTCTTCTTAGCAGCTTTTTTCTTTACGGCCATAGGTTGCTCCTGGTCGCTCCTGGTTGAAAAACAGGCGTAACAATAGCACAGTCTTGCGCATTTTGACCGCTATTTATGCACTGAAACAGACTCCGCCCCTGCGGTTGTCGCCCATGCCCTGGAAGCCGCCTTTGCTGTCCACCATCACCGTATGGGCGCCGCCGAAGAAGAGGTTTTTATCTTCCCACAGATGATGGTTTTCGAACTCCTGGCGTAAGGAGTCCAAAGAGGCGTTGGGGATGCCCGGCTCCAGGCTGAGGACGTCTCCTTCGAAATGGATCCTGGCGGCGTCCACGGCCTGCTCGGGCGAGAGCCGGAAATCAATCAGATTGATCAGCACCTGGGCGATGGCGCTGCGTATCCGGTTGGAGCCGCCGGAGCCGGTGGCCACGCGGCTGCCGTCGGCCCGTTGCAGCAGGGTGGGGGCCATCATGGATGCGATGCGGCGATTCTCCGGCCAGCGGTTGAAGCCGTGGGGGTTGATGTCCTCTTCCCCCAGCATGTTGTTGAGCATGATGCCGGTGCCGGGCAGCACATAACCTGAGCCCTCGCCGTTGGAGAGGGTCATGCTGGCGAGGTTGCCTTCGCGGTCGGCGATGCTGATCTGGGTGGTGCCACGCGGGAAGGGGTGATGCCGGCGCAGGGTGCGACGGTACTCTTCTATAAGGGCGGGATCGAGCAGGCCCTCCACCCGCTGGTCGAAGGGCCCGCTGTGGCGCAGTTGCTGGGTGAGGCGCATGGCGTGGGCCAGCAAGGTAAGATGCCGGGGGCCAAGGTGTTCGCCTTCGCCAAGCCGTTCCGGCTCCAGCAACGCCAGGGTGAAGGCGATCAGGCTGCCGCCCAGGGAGGGGGGTGGGTTGGTGATCAAACGGCTGTCCTGATAGCGGAGGGCGAGGGGTTCGCGCCTTTCCACTTGGTAGTTCTCCAGATCCTCCCTGCGCAGGCATCCGCCGTCTCCTGCGGTGTCGGCCACCAGCCGTTGTCCCGCCTCGCCGCGATAGAACAGCGCCTCCCCTTCGCGGACCAGGGCCTCCATGAAGTCGGCGGCCTCGGGATGGACTAGGGTCTCCCCCTCCACGGCGATCCGGCCGCCGGTCTCCGTAGGGGTGTGCAGTTGCAGGGCCTGTGGGCTGGATTCGAGTATGGGTCTCACCACGGTGGAGATGTAGTGCTGGAAGCGGTTCACCCGCACGCCGCCCCGCGCCGCCTCCAGCGCCGGGGCGATGAGGGTCCGCAGGGGCAGGCGGCAGCGTTCGCGGTGAATGGCGAACAGGCCGCGGATGACGCCGGGTACGGCGATGGAGCCGGCGCCGATATGGAACTCCTGCCGGGCGGCGCCGAAATCGGCGAGGATGGGAAAAAGGTTAACTTCTGATTCCGGCGGCCGATAAGCGGGGGTGTGGGCGAAAAAGTCGTAGAGTACGGCGGTCTCTTCGGCCGGCTGGGCCATGAGAAAACCGCCGCCCCCCAGGGAGGAGAGCACTGGTTCCGCCACCGTGCTCGCGAACAGCGCCGCCAGGGCGGCGTCGAAGGCGTTGCCGCCCTCCCGAAGTATGGCGATGGCCGCGTCAGCCGTTACCGGATGTCCGGCCGCCACTATACCTGGGGCTTTGTTCCGCGATGCCGAGCTCATCTACTACAATCTGTCTTGCGACTGTCTCCGGTGGGGTCTGTTTCGATTATGCGTCGCCACGGGAGAACATGAAAGTGCGGGCCGGCGCGGCGTAATGGCATTGCCAAGCCCCGGCGCAACGGCTATCTTGGCCGGATTACGGCCATGGATAGCGTATCCCGCGAAAATGGGGAACGGAGGTTCCCGCCAATAATTAACCTTGGGTTTGATCTATGGCGTTGGCGCCTAAAAAGAATATCTTACAAACGCTGAAACGGCTGGTCCCCCTCAATACCTTGCCGGACAAGGCGTTGCAGACCTTCATGGACCAGGCGCGGTTCCATAAGCTGAACAGCGGCGACTACCTGTTCCGGCAGGGCGACACCACCCCGAACAACATCTATCTGCTGTCCGGCGAAGTGGCACTGCTGGCCGCCGGCCGGGAAGTGGAGCGTATAAACTCCGCCAGTGATAAGGCCCGCTTCCCGCTTGCCCACCAGATACCGCGCAAGGTCTCCGCCCGCGCGTTAGGCCGGGTGGAGTGTGTGGAGGTGGACAAACGGTTCCTCAGTGATCTGTTGGGGCAGTCCCGGAACGAAGACTATCGGGTGGATGAGCTGGGCGGTATGGGCGCCGATGACTGGATGTCCCAACTCCTGCAGTCCCGCATATTCCAGCAGATTCCCGCCGCCAATATCCAGAGCGTCATGATGCGCATGGAACAGGTGCAGGTAAAAGCGGGTGACGAGGTGATCCGTCAGGGCGGCGCCGGCGACTATTTTTTTCTGATCCACAAGGGCAGCGCCAGCGTTACCCGGCGGCTTGAGAACGGGTCCGAGCCGGTGGAACTGGCGCAGCTGGGGCCGGGTGACGCCTTCGGAGAAGAGGCGCTGCTGTCGGACAGCCCGCGCAACAGCACCGTCACCATGTTGAGCGACGGCGTTCTGTTGCGTCTCGGCAAAGAGGATTTCATCCAGTTCGTGAAGCGTCCGCTGGCCATGCTGGTGAGCTATGAGGATGCGGCCGCGCGGGTCGAAAATGGAACCGCCCTGTGGCTGGATGTGCGGGCACCCCAGGTGCATGAGGCGGAACACATCCGCGGCAGTATCAACGTCCCGCTGAGTAACATCCGCTACGAGGCCTCGAGTCTGGCCCCGGACCGCCAGTACATCGTCTACTGTGATTTCGGCGAACAGAGCGCCACCGCTGCTTTTCTGCTGATTGAACACGGGCACGATGTGGCCGTGCTGGAGGGGGGTATAGGTTCGTCGCCGCCGGATGCCCGCACCAAAGAGACCCATCCCCATGAGAGGACCGCCTTTGTCACGCCCATACAGCCGGCCGCGGAGCCGGCGGCGGCCGCGCCTGCTCAGGCGCCGGCCAAGGCCGGGGCGGAATTGGATAAGGCCAAGGTCCAGATCAGGACCCTGCTTGCCCAGCTGAAGAAACTGGAAGAGCAGAATCGGCAGGCCGAGGCCAAATGGGGCGCGGAGCGCAAGGCGCTGAAAGAGGCGTTCGACAAGAGCAAAGCCCTGCTGGAGGCGAGCAAGCAACAGACGACCAACGGACAGTCCTCGTTGCAGGAGCTGCAGCAGCGGTCGGAGACGTTGCAGGCGTCACTGGCCGAGGTGCAGGCAAAGTCGGCGGCCTATGAGCAGGAATTGGCGGCTATGCGTGCGGAGCGGGATCAGGCCAAGGAGAAGCTGTCTGAACTCGGCGCCCAGGTGGAGCGGCAGCAGGCGGAGCAGACATCCGCGGACAGTGAGCGCGAGGCGCTGGAGCAGGTAAAAGCCGAGGCCCAGGAGTACAAGTCGCAGCTGGAGTCGGCAAGGACGAAACACGAGGCGGCGGAGCAGGAGCTGGCGCAGCTGACCATCGAACTGGAGAAGCAGCGCGAGGCGGCCACCATCGCCAACCGGGAGCGGGAGGCGCTGTCGCAACGGGTGGACGAACTGTTCAAGGAGCAGGAGGCGGGCAGCGAACAGCAACAGGAGCTGGACGCGGTAAGGGAGGAGCTGGCGCGGGTTAAACGCGAAAGCGAGGAAGAGCTGCAGCGTCTGCGGGCACAGCTGGCGGAGGCGCCCGACTCCGCCGACGTCGCCGATGTGGCGGAGATGAAAACCCTGCGGGACGCCCTGGGAAAAGCAGAACAGAAGATCAAGGATCTCGGCATCGAGAAAAACTGGCAGCTGGAAGAGCTGGAGTTCTTGCGCAAAACGGTGCGTGACATTGAGAAGGGCGAGAGCAAAGGCGGAGACACGGCGGCGCTCGCCGCGGAGCTGGATTCCCTGCGCGTGGAGCTGGATGTGGTGAAGGCCCATGCGGCGGCGGAAAAAGAGGAGCTGCAACAGGAGCTTCAACGCCTAAAAAAAAAGGCTTCTGGGGACGAGGTTGAGGATATAGCGCAGGCCCAGGAGCTGGAGCGCCTGCAGAGCCTGATCGAGAAGCGGGAACATCAGATCGAGCAGGCGGACGGGGAACGGCAGCGCCTGGAGGACGCCCTGGAGGATCGGGACGCTGATATCGATCACCTGAAGCGGGAGCTGGAGGAGGCCCAGGCGGCGTATACCCAGCTGCAGCAGGAGATCGGGCGCCTGGAGAGAGAGGCGCGCTTGGATACGTCCGCCGATGAGCGGCCCAGGGAACGGCCGGGTCTCCCCGCCGATTCGGGCCAGAGCAAATTCAACATCGCGGGTATCGCCCTGGGCGCGGTGCTGCTGTTTATCGTGCTGGAGGGGATGGCGCTGCTGCTGGGCGGCGGCGAACTGTTCTCTTTGCTGTTGGGCGGCGATGCGGGCCGCGCCCAGATGACGGTGTTGCCAGAGGAGCCGGCCGAGCGGGAAGAGATGGTTCAGACCCAGGTTCCGGCCGTCCAGGCGCCAGAGGAGAAAGAGAGCGCCAAGGCGCCCGCCGGGGAAGCGAAAAAGCCGTCCGCTACCGGCACCCTGTTGAAAGACGTGAAGATCGGTCCCGCCATGCTCCGGATCGACGGTGGAGTGTTCACCATGGGCAACAGCCGGAGCCAGCTCTCCGCCGATGAGCGGCCCGTGCGGCAGGTGACCCTAAAGGCCTTTGCCATCAGCCGTGGCGAGGTGACCTTCAAGGAGTACGATCAGTTCGCCCGCGCCAGCGGCCGCAAATTACCCGATGACAAGGGCTGGGGACGCGGCGACCGGCCGGTGATCAACGTGAGCTGGAACGATGCCCAGGCCTATGTGGAGTGGCTTTCCAAGCGCAGCGGCAAGCGCTACCGCCTGCCCACCGAGGCGGAGTGGGAGTTCGCCGCCCGCGGCGGCAGCGACAGTACCTATTGGTGGGGCTACCAGGCGGGCAAGGGGAACGCCAACTGTTTCGATTGCGGCAGTGAGTGGGACCGTAAATCCACCGCGCCCAGCGGCAGTTTCAAGCCCAACGGATACGGCCTGTATGACACGGCGGGTAATGTCCGCGAGTGGGTGGAGGATTGCTACCACGGCAACTACAGCGGCGCGCCGCGGGACGGCAGCGCCTGGGTGGAGCCGGGGTGCGTGGAGCGGGTGGCCCGGGACGGGGCCTATGACAAACCTTCGCCGAGTATGAGTTCCACCGCCCGCAGTCATTTCAAGCCGGACGTCCGGCTGCCGGACATCGGATTCCGGGTGGCCCGGGATCTGTAACGGCCTCTATTTCCCTTTCAGGAGATCCTCAACCGGCACCAGGGCCAGTCCCGGCGGCATACCGCTCTCCGGCTCCGGGGTTACATCACTGTATTCCTGCAGTCGAGGCGCGGAGAAGGGAACGGCCGTTTCAGGACGGCACTCCAGGGTGGAAACAGGGTCTTTTTCCAGGCTTTGGAAGACCAGCTTGCCGGATACCATGTCGATGATTGTGATCATGCTACACCCCCTCCGCATTTCGGGTGGTGACTATCAGTCTCATCTATAGTATCGGTTGAAAAAGCCAATACTTTAGATCCGGTCTTACTTATATTGGCTAATCAGGTGGTTATTCCTGCTGGTCGATATCGTCCAGCGGATTGGAATGGAGCTCTCCGGCGGGACGGTCCAGGTCTACGCCATAGTCGTCGCCGGCCAGGTCCAGGGAGCCGGACCAGTCCTCCGGGGGCTCGGCGTTGCGCATTTCCAGCTCGGCCCAGGTCACGTAATCGTACTCCTCCACCGTGCCGTCATAGAACTGGACTTCAATGGTCTTCTCTTCCGGGTCCAGGGCGACAATCTCCAGCGTCTCCCCCTCCTGGTTTTGGTACCAGGCCCCTACGATAGGACGAGGTGTTTTCATATCGCAGTACTCCTGATCGTAAGTGGTTTCGAATTTGCCCCTCTCTCCATGAGTGGCCTCTATGATTCATTGTAGGCACGAAACACGGGGTTGCGCCAGTATCGGATTTTGTCTTTTGTCATTGGACGTGAAGGGGTGGGAAGGCTATTCTTGCCGACCGTTAATCCTGTAGGGAGATGAGCCGTGAGTTGGTGGGGAAAAGTGCTGGGCGGCGCCTTTGGTTTCATGGTGGGGGGACCCCTGGGGGCCCTGCTGGGCGCGGTGCTGGGGCACAATCTGGATAAGGGATTTCGCGGGCTGCCGCAGGATGACCTGCTGGAGCCGGGGAACCGGGAGCGGGTGCAGACCGCCTTCTTTACCGCCACCTTCTCCGTCATGGGCCACGTGGCCAAGGCGGACGGGCGCGTCACCGAGGACGAGATCAGCCTGGCCCGCCTGGTGATGGACCAGATGGATCTCGGCCAGCAGTTGCGCCAGACCGCCATTCGGTTGTTCGGTGAGGGCAAGAAGGCCGATTTTCCCCTGGACGAGGTGCTGGACCAGTTTCGCCGTGAGTGTCACCGTCGCCACACCCTGATCCAGATGTTCGTGGAGATCCAACTCCAGGCCGCCTACGCGGACGGCCGCCTGGACCCGGCGGAGGAGCGTCTGCTGTTACGGATCTGCCGGCGGCTCGGCATATCGGAGGCCCAGTTCCGGCGGCTGGAACAGATGCTCCGGGCGGAGCGCCACTACACGGGGGGCGGGCGCGCCGCGCCGAAACCCAAGGGACCCTCCCTGGAGGATGCCTATGCGATTCTGAACATCTCCCCCAGCAGTTCGGACGCCGAGGTGAAGAAGGCCTACCGGCGGCTGCTCAGCCAGCACCATCCCGACAAGCTGGTGGCCAAGGGGCTGCCCGAGGAGATGATGAAGATCGCGGCCCAGAAGACCCACGAGATCCGCCAGGCCTACGAGCGTATTAAAGAAGAGCGTGGTCTATAGGCCGCCCGCCCTGGGATCACTGAACAGCAGTACGAATTCGTCGAACACTTCGTGGTGAAAGTGATCCAGCATCTGATCCCGCATCAGCTGCAGCGCCTCGAATCGGCCTAACCTCTTTTTGTAAGAGCGTTCGGAGGTGAGGGCGTCGAAGACGTCGGCGATGCAGCAGATCTTGCCGTAGATGTGGATCTCGTCGCCTTTCAGCCTTTTCGGGTAGCCGGTGCCATCGTACAGTTCATGGTGCTGCAGCACGATGTATTTGCACTCTTTGGACAGGGCGTTCGCATCTTTCAGCAGTTGGTAGCCCTGATAGGGATGGGTGCGCATGCGGCCCATCTCCTGTTCCGAGAGGCGCCCCGGCTTGTTGATGATGGCCGGGTCCACCTTGACCTTGCCCAGGTCATGGAGAAAAAATCCCGCCCCCAGTTCGTGTAAGTCATGGAGGTCGGTGTGTTTAAACATGGATTTGGCCAGCAGTAGCGCCAGTACCCCCACATTCACCGAGTGGGTGTAGGTGTAGAAGTCGTGGGAGGTGATGCGCAGCAGGTTGGCGGCGGTGTCGTCTTCCGACAGGATCACATCCGTGACGGCGTGGATGGTCTTTTTCCCGGCATGGATGTTCTCCGCGGTGGGGCTCTCCAGCAGACGGGTCATCATCTCGCGGGTATGTTTGTAAACCGCTTGCGACTTGCGCTGCGGCGACATCTTTTTATCGTGCAGCACCTCCGACAGCTCTGCCGGCACCAGGGTTTCCGGATTCCACTTCTTTGGCGTGCCGCCGTTCTCACGGGGGTCCGCTGGCGCGTCGTTGCTGTGGCTGACATGGGCCAGCTCCCCAATGGACGCATTGGGGCGCTCGATTTCTGGCGCCAGTTTGCTTTTGTTGAAGTCGACCGTAATCTCTTTGAAGCCGCATTTGCGGACTTCGTCGAGTTCCTGCTGCGTCCGGATAATGAATTGATTGCGCACAAAGGGGTGCCGGAACCAGCCCCCGGACAGGTCCACATACATGCCGACCTGCAGATCCTTTGCCTTGATCTTTTTGACGGAACCCAAACCGCTCTCCTCAGACAGTATCCGGCTGCTCATGCGGCAGCACCAAGCACGGTCCAAGTGGAGCGTGTGGCTATCCCTTCTACCTACATCGGCTGTGGCGGGATGGACTTTAGCCGCCAGATATCGCGGTTATATTCCTTGATGGTGCGGTCGGTGGAGAACTTGCCGCTGTTGGCGCAGTTCAGGATGCTGGAGGTGATCCAGCCTTCACGGTCCCGGTAGGCCGCGGCCGCCCGTTCCTGGGCTGCGATGTAAGAGGCGAAATCGGCCGCGGTCATCCAGGGGTCATGGGGGTCGCGGATGGAACGGACAATGGGCTCGAAGATGCCGGGTTCGAACTGGTTGAAGTAGCCCTTCTCCAGCAATTTCATCACCCGCGCGAGGCGGGGGTCGTTGCCGATGATGCCGTTGGGGTCGTAGTGATTGCGCAGCTCACCCACTTCGGCGGCGGTAAGGCCGAACAGGAAGAAGTGTTCGTCCCCCACCTCCTCGCGGATCTCGATGTTGGCGCCGTCCAGGGTGCCGATGGTGAGGGCGCCGTTCATCATGAATTTCATGTTGCCGGTGCCGGAGGCCTCCTTGCCGGCGGTGGAGATCTGTTCCGACAGGTCGGTGGCGGGACAGATCACCTCCATGGCCGAGACCCGGTAGTTGGGGAAGAACGCCACTTTCAGCAGGCCGTCCACCTGGGGGTCGCGGTTTACCACGTTGGCCACGTTGTTGATCAGTTTGATGATCAGTTTGGCCTGGGCGTAGCCCGGAGCCGCCTTGCCGCCGATCAGTACGCTGCGTGGGGTCCAGTTTTCGGTATCGCCATCCTTGATGCGGATGTAGAGGTGGATTACATGCAGGATGTTCAGCAACTGGCGCTTGTATTCGTGAATGCGCTTCACCTGCACGTCGAACAGGGTGTTGACGTCAAACTGAACGTTGCACGTTTGCTCCACCAGTTGCGCCAGCCGTTCCTTGTTCTGCTGTTTGACCTCATGCCAGCGGGCGCGGAACTGTGAGTCATTCACCTGGGCGCGAAGTTTATGCAGTTGATCCAGGTCGGCGATCCACTCTTCGCCGATCGCTTGGTTGACCAGCTCGCGCAGGCCGGGGTTGCATCCGGCCAGCCAGCGCCGCTGGGTGACGCCGTTGGTTTTGTTGTTGAACTTGTCCGGCCACAGTTCGTGGAAGTCGCGGAACAGGCCTTCCTGCAGCAGCCGCGAGTGGAGATCGGCCACGCCGTTGACCGAGAAGCTGCCCACGATGGCGAGGTAGGCCATCCGCACCTGGGGCTCCTCGCCCTCCTCGATAATGGACATGCGCTGTAGCCGGCCGGTATCTCCCGGCCAGTGGATGGCCACTTCGCTGAGAAAGCGCGCGTTGATTTCGTAGATGATCTCCAGCAGCCGGGGCAGTAGCTGCCGGAACAGGCGCACCGGCCACTTCTCCAGCGCTTCCGGCAGCAGGGTGTGGTTGGTGTAGGCCATGGTGCCGCGGGTGATCTCCCAGGCCTGGTTCCAGGGCATGCCCTCTTCATCCACCAGCAGCCGCATCAGCTCGGCGACGGCGATAGTGGGATGGGTGTCGTTGAGCTGGAAGCAGTTTTTGTCCAAAAAGCGGCTGAAATCGTCTCCGTGGACGCTTTTCCAGGTGCGGAATATGTCCTGCAGACTGGCCGAGGCGAGAAAGTACTGCTGCCGCAACCGCAGCTCCTTGCCCGATTCGCTGGCGTCGTTGGGATAGAGCACCATGGTGATATGTTCGGCCTCGTTCTTCGCCTCCACCGACTCGGGGTAGCTGCCGGCGTTGAACTCCTCCAGGTCGAACTCGTCGGTGGCCGCCGACTTCCATAGCCGCAGGGTATTGACGGTTTGGTTGCGGTAGCCGGGGACCGGCAGGTCATAGGGCACCGCCAGCACGTCCGCGGTGCCGACCCAGCGGACCCGTTCTTCGCCAGTGTCGTCGGTGTAGATTTCGGTATGGCCGCCGAAATGAACCCGCTGGGTGTATTCCGGCCGTTCGATCTCCCACGGGTGGCCGTTGCGCAGCCAGTGGTCCGGCTCCTCCACCTGCTGGCCGTCCACGATCTTCTGGCGGAACATGCCGTATTCGTAACGCAGGCCGTAGCCCTTTACCGGCAGCTGCAGGGTGGCGCAGCTGTCGAGAAAACAGGCCGCCAGCCGGCCCAGGCCGCCGTTGCCGAGACCGGCGTCCGGCTCGCTCTCCGCGATCTCCTCCATTACCAGGCCGAGATCATACAGGCCCGCCGTGGCCGCGTCGGTGATCCCCAGGTTCAGCATGCTGTTGCCCAGGGCGCGTCCCATGAGGAACTCCAGAGAGAGGTAATAGGCGCGCCGGCAGCCGCCCTCGTGATAGGTATGGGCGGTATCCTGCCACCGCTCCATCAGCCGGTCCCGCACCGTCATGGAGAGGGCCATGTAGGGATAGTGGGTGTTTTGACACCCCTGGTTCCGTCCCAGGGTATGGGTGAAATAGCGGCGGAAATCATCGGCCAGCCCCTCGGCGTCCGTCGCCAGGGGCGGAAGATTGTTCAGCTTTTCGTTGATCCGGCTGCGGACCAACGGGATGAACTGGGAGTCGTTCTTGGGTTGCATGGGGCAAGACCGGGTTGAAAACGGTAGATGGCGTTTATTATGCAGCCACCCGGCGAACGGTTTCCAGCGGCGGGGACAGGGGTCCGCGTGAATTTTCCGTTACTGGAAATCTTCGCTGCCGATTTTCAGGTGTCCGCCGGCCTCCTGCACATCCATCTCTCCGCTTTCGGACAGCCGGATCCGCAGCGAGAGGTTGTTGCGCGAATCGGCGTTGGCGAGGGCGTTTTCCAGGTCGATCTTGCCCTCCTTGTAGAGGTTGTACAGGGCCTGGTCGAAGGTCTGCATGCCGCGTTCGCCACCCTGCTCCATGGCGTCCTTGATGCTGTGGATGTCCCCCTTCTGGATCAGCTCGGCCACGAAAGTGGAGAGCAGCATGATCTCCACCGCCGGCACCCGCTTGCCGTCCACCCCTTTGATCAGGCGCTGGGAGATCACCGCCTTGAGGTTGAGGGAGAGGTCCATGAACAGCTGATGGTGGGCGCTGTCCGGGAAGAAGTTGACCACCCGGTCGAGGGCCTGGTTGGCGTTGTTGGCGTGCAGGGTGGAGAGGCAGAGGTGGCCCGTCTCGGCGTAGGCGATGGCATGCTGCATGGTGGCGCGGTCGCGAATCTCACCGATGAGGATGACGTCCGGCGCCTCGCGCATGGCGTTCTTCAGGGCGTTTTCGTAACTCAGCGTGTCCAGTCCTACCTCACGCTGGTCCACCACCGACTTCTTGTGGGTATGCAGGAACTCCACCGGGTCTTCGATGGTGAGGATATGGCCGGTGGTGTTCTGGTTGCGGTGGTCGATCATGGAGGCCAGGGTGGTGGATTTACCCGAGCCGGTGGAACCCACCACCAGGATGAGGCCGCGTGGCTCCATGATCAGGTTACGCAGCGTAGGCGGCAGGTTCAGCTCTTCCAGGGAGGGGATCTGTCCTTTGATGTAGCGCACCACCATGGCCACGTCCCCGCGCTGGCGGAAGACGTTGATACGGAAACGGCCCAGGCCGCTGACGGAGATGGCGAGGTTGCACTCCATGGTCGCCTCGAACTCCTTGATCTGGTCGTCGTTCATGATGGA
>JBNKPL010000038.1:0-21577 GCA_050295355.1 Sedimenticolaceae bacterium | reverse complement strand
ATCGTCGATGAATCCCATGCGCAGCATCTCGTCCGCCTCATCCAGCACCACCGCCTTCAGATTATCCAGCCGCAGGGTGCTGCGCCGCAGGTGATCCATCACCCGCCCGGGGGTACCCACCACCACATGCACCCCGCGCTGCAACTGACGCAGCTGAATACTCATGCTCTGGCCGCCATAAATGGGCAGGATGTGAAAACCGGGCAAATGGCGGGCGTAGGTCTGCACCGCCTCGGCCACCTGGATGGCCAGTTCGCGGGTCGGGGTCAGCACCAGTAGCTGCGGCTGACGGATAGTGGTATCCAAACGGCTGAGCAGCGGCAGCGCAAAGGCGGCGGTCTTGCCCGTGCCCGTCTGCGCCTGCCCGAGCAGGTCACGCCCTTCCAGCAGAATGGGGATGCTCTCCGCCTGGATGGGAGAGGGAGTCTCGTAGCCCACCTCCTCAATGGATTGAAGGACAAAAGGCGCGAGCGCAAACTGCGCAAAGGAGGTAACAGATTCTGTAGTCATGGAAAGCCTGCGGGGTATCACCCATCGGGCCGGAGCCGAATCGGGCGGAAATTTGGAAAGAGGGCGCGGATTGTACGCTATTAAGACAGGAAATGCTTGAAAAGTTCGGCATCACAACCATTCCCAGCCCTAGGCGGTTAATTCCCGAATGCGTGAGGCCGCGCCATCCGCCCGACCTATTGGTACTTCTTGAAATCGTATTTGGCGGCCAGCCCTTCTTTTTCGTCAGCTGACAGCGATGTGAAATAACCCTTCCAGCCAGGGCAGAAGTTGATGTGCCAGCGCCAGAAACGGCCCGCCAGCGACTTGGGGTTGTTGTCGTATTTCGCCCGTAGTTTGCAATCAGCGCAGCCAGACATGGTCATACTCCTCCCTTTACCATCCGCCTAATCGGGTCTATTCCTAATTCCTCATCAAGCATCACTTCCCTGTTGCTTCCTCCATTTTTTTTGCCCGCTCTTCGGCAGCATCTTGCATGAAATCATTCATGCGCTCTTTAAATGCTGGCACATCCTGTGGCCGGGTAGGCACCTGGGGGACATCGACAGAATCGCTGTTCGGCGCACGCTCAACTCTCGACTCGGAACTGCCGCCCAACTGCTTATATACAACAAACATTATGGCAAGCATTACCAGCAACAACGAGATTAACCTCACAGGACCATCCTCGTTAAACACAAAATCTATCCGCGGGAAAAGGGCTCTTACCCCTTAAGCACCAGACATAGCCCTATCTCCCTACTAATAAGTACTTGTTCTCCCCATTCGGTGTGCGTGTATATCCCGAACATGCCCACCTCGCCATTGTCGCGGCTTTGCAATATTAATCACATCCCGCACCCGATATTCTGAACCCTCAAAAAACCACTCGGAAATCTCTTTCCGCAGAATATCTAAAAAAGATTGATCGATACGGTACAGCCTTATAGTTCGATTAGATTCTTCATGCCGATACAAAGCAATCGCGTAAGGGATGTATTGCATTGAGATACCGCATTTTCTCGCTGCTTGCTCTATTTGTGGAACCGTGAACTGATCCTGCGGCCCATATCCCCTCACAAGTACAGGAGCCATCTCATAAATGTATTTTGAGATGATTCTTTTCCGTAAGTACATATTTAGGAAATTCATGCAGCGAACCTATAATGCTGACTCATAGCTAATCAGCACCATATCCGACGCCTGGGCGCGCAGAGAGATAAGCTCCTGATAGGCGTCCGATTGATACCATTTTTCTATGGACCCCAGATCCGGGAAGCGGATCACCACCGCATCCGTGTGATCGTGCTGGCCGCTTAACACTGCCGACCGTTTGCCTCGCAGCAACAACTCGGCACCCCATGGGAGCAGCGTGCCTGGCACTCAGCTTCGGTATTCCGACCATTTATCTACATCTTTTACGGTGATGTGGCCTATGACATACGCTGACATCTTTTCACTCTTACTTTAGGCTAGGAGAATTAATCGCGGTCCGCTCTTGAAAACCCCATAACTAACTCACAACAACTTCGTCTTTAGCTCTTCGACACAATATTCCGCTGCTGTTTGCAGCTCACTTTTCAAACGAGCAGCACCATCATTGAGTAGCTGATCATACGATGGCGATACGGCCGATTGCTCAGGTATCCGGGAGCACGACGCCTCCGCAACAACCTCCTGACTTTTTACATCAATCATTCGCAATTTTGCCCCGTAGATAACACGGTAACTATTCCAATCAGTTGGAAAGTACCCAAAGCTCCAGTTAGTCGTTCTAACATCAAGCACATAATCATAATTCGCGTGCGCAGCTGTTAAATATTCTATGCTATCATCTTCACTTGGCGCCATGACATTAGCGACATCCATTTCTCGATCTTGCGCAATTTTCTTTGCCAACTCCGCACCAATATAGGCGGCAGGATCTTCGATATCGTTCTCCCGGACTATCTCATTACCTGCGCTGATCATTGCAATAGCCCCCAGCATTGCAAACATTGCTTTTCCAGCAGTCATCGCAGCAAAATCAGGCCGGTCACTTGTAGCAATCACAAAATTCTTTCCCTGCATATTTTTTGAATCCGCCTGATCCAACTTAACTGTCGCAGTACTAACACAACCAACCATAAGTGACGCAACAACAATAACGCTTAAATTTCGAAACACTGAATTTCTCCTTTTGACATCAAAAATCTGCAGCAAAAAATCAATAAAAGGGCTCAGCCACATTTAATAAACTCCTAAAACAGTTGGCCTGTTTTCGCATTCAGATAGATACGGTTTTCTTTGCTCATTCCTCCACAATAAGTAAAGAACACTGGCTTAGGCTTGTAGTTAGAAGATCTAACCCATCCGCCCATTTCTTGAAAATCACCTAGGTCACACTTCCCCTCATCCAATAACTTCCTCGACGCATTAATAAATGCATTTCGATAAGTAGTAAAATTATCTGACGACCTAATCGCCAACTCTAGCCTTGAAGGTTCCTGATTTGACGATTGCTGAATACTTATTGGCCTGCCAGTCAAGCGACTCATCAATACCCATCTAGCAACCACCCCTTCTTCGCCCTCAATTGTGCCATCATAATACCTGGAAATCCTCCCCCACCCATCTTTGATCTCTAATACATCTACCTTTTGCTTTTCGTACAGGGTATTCGTTACTCTTGCGCCATCATTAGGAGCAAGCCTAACGTCAAGCGTTTCAGAAGATACATAATATTGCCCAAGCGATTTTTCCAAGGCAGGCATCTTAGACTTGCTTATCCTCCTAAAGCATTTCAACTCTTCTGCCAATATTGCTTCATTACACAACCCAACTATTTGGTGTAACTCCCTAAAACACACAACACGACTATTATCATTTGGCTGCGCTTCGCATACCGCAATATCAAACATGTCATAAGAAAATGACGTCAAAGGAAAAAGCATAAACACAACAAATAGAATGCGATTCATAAATAATTTTCCAAGCCTCATATGCTTAGCTCACCTAAAACAGCTTCGGATATATTTTTTCATGATTTCCGCAGCGGGGGAGGGTTTGCTACGGCACAGCCTTCCCGCTGTTTATTTGTGTTGTTCCTTCTGATGATTAACTTAGCAGAAGAAAAAGGTATGGAAAAGTGTTGGCAAGAGGATTGGGGAAGCTGAACCTTTAATTGAATTGATCCCCTCACCATAGCCCTCTCCCTGAGGGAGAGGGGATAAGAAAGAAGGAAAAAGAATCTACGGGCACAAAAAAGCCCCGCCGAGGCGGGGCTTCATTTTAGGCTTGGGGCCTGGGGGCAATTACATCATGCCGCCCATGCCACCCATTCCGCCCATGCCACCCATGTCCGGCATGCCGCCGGCGCCTTCGTCCTTCGGCTCTTCGGCCACCATCGCTTCGGTGGTGATCATGAGACCAGAGACGGAAGCGGCGTTCTGCAGCGCGGTGCGGGTCACTTTGGTGGGATCGAGGATACCCATGGCGATCATGTCGCCATATTCGCCAGTACCCGCGTTGTAGCCGAAGTTGCCTTCGCCCTCTTCCACTTTGTTGACCACCACGGAGGCTTCGTCGCCCGCGTTGGCGACGATCTGACGCAGCGGTTCTTCCATGGCGCGGCAGGCCAGGCTGATGCCGACGTCCTGGTCGTGGTTGTCACCCCTGAGGTCTTTCAGCGCCTGCAGGGCGCGGATCAGGGCCACACCACCGCCGGGAACCACGCCCTCTTCCACCGCGGCGCGGGTGGCGTGCAGGGCGTCTTCGACGCGGGCCTTCTTCTCTTTCATTTCCACTTCCGTGGCAGCGCCTACCTTGATGACGGCCACACCGCCGGCCAGTTTGGCTACGCGTTCCTGCAGCTTTTCACGGTCGTAGTCGGAGCTGGTTTCTTCGATCTGGGCGCGGATCTGGTCCACGCGGGCCTTGATGTCGATCTCGGAACCGGCGCCATCGATAATGGTGGTCTCTTCCTTGGTGACCTGGACCTTCTTGGCGGTACCCAGTTCGTTGATGGTGGCCTTCTCCAGGGAGAGGCCGACCTCTTCGGAGATCACGGTGGCGCCGGTCAGGATGGCGATATCCTGCAGCATGGCCTTGCGGCGGTCGCCGAAGCCCGGGGCCTTGACGGCGCATACCTTGACGATGCCGCGGATGTTGTTCACCACCAGGGTGGCCAGGGCCTCGCCTTCGATGTCCTCGGCGATAATCAGCAGCGCCTTGCCGGCCTTGGCTACGGCCTCGAGGGCCGGCAGCAGGTCACGGATGTTGGAGATTTTCTTGTCGTGCAGCAGGATGTAGGGGTCTTCCAGTTCGGCGGACATGTTCTGCTGGTTGTTGGCGAAGTAGGGAGAGACGTAGCCGCGGTCGAACTGCATGCCTTCCACCACGTCCAGTTCGTTCTGCAGGGCGGAGCCCTCTTCCACGGTGATGACCCCTTCCTTGCCCACTTTCTGCATCGCCTCGGCAATGATGTTGCCGATGGACTCGTCGGAGTTGGCGGAGATGGTGCCTACCTGGGCGATCTCTCTGTCGTCGGCGCAGGGCTTGGAGAGGTTCTGCAACTCATTCACGGCGGCCTCAACCGCCTTGTCCACGCCGCGCTTCAGATCCATGGGGTTCATGCCGGCGGCGACCGCCTTGAGGCCTTCGCGCACCATGGCCTGGGCCAGGACGGTGGCGGTGGTGGTGCCGTCACCCGCGATGTCGGAGGTGTGAGAGGCGACCTCTTTCACCATCTGGGCGCCCATGTTTTCGAACTTGTCGGAGAGTTCGATCTCTTTGGCCACGGATACGCCGTCTTTGGTGACGGTGGGGGCGCCGAAGGATTTCTCCAGCACTACGTTGCGGCCCTTGGGACCCAGGGTGACCTTCACGGCGTCGGCCAGGATGTTCACGCCCTTCATCATACGGCTGCGGGCGGAATCGCCAAATTTCACTTCTTTCGCACTCATTGCGTTATTCCTCGATATTCGAAAATTCGTCTGTTGGTTCTAAGGGATCAGAGGGTCGGGGCCGAATCAGCCTTCGATCACGCCCATGATGTCCTCTTCGCGCATGACCAGCACTTCCTGGCCTTCCACCTTCACCTCGGTGCCGGCGTATTTGCCGAACAGGACTTTGTCGCCGACCTTCACATCCATGGGGCGGACATCGCCGTTCTCAAGGATCTTGCCCTTGCCCACGGCCAACACTTCACCCTGGACCGGCTTTTCGGTGGCGGAATCGGGCAGCACAATGCCGCCTGCGCTCATGCGCTCTTCTTCCATACGACGTACGATCACGCGATCATGCAGTGGACGAATGTTCATCTACTGAGTTCTCCTGAATTAACTAAACCAATGATTTTCTTATAAACGGGGGAAGGGCGTTAGCACTCCCCCCAAGTGAGTGCTAATAATAGGGGCAAAGTTCCTAGAGTCAAGGGAGGGGGTGGGAATTAATTTAAAATATAGCCACGGAGGGCACAGAGAACACAGAGATGTTTGATTTGTAGGGTGGGGCCCTGCCCCACCAAGAACCGCACCGCAGTACCAACGGCGGGATAGGACCCCGCCCTACGGCTGTATTCCGCAGAGTTGTAGAATCGAGCGTCCCTTCTCCTTGCGGGAGAAGGACAGGATGAGGGGGATCAACAAAAATCAAAGCTTCAGCTTTTCAAATCCCCCTCTCCCCAACCCTCTCCCTCAGGGAGAGGGGGAAGAGGGGGTAGGACCCCACCCTACAGCTCTGAGGCCGAGGCAAAGCATTTCCCTCGGTGAACTCTGTGCCCTCTGTGGCAAAAGCGTTTTTATTCTTCCTCAATCTCCACCAACAGCCGAAACCCCCGGCTATCGCGCAGGTCGGCGGGGTTGTTGCCGTCGTCCTCACCCGTATAGCTGGCGTAGTAGCGGGTGGTCCAGCCGCCGCCCTTGCCCATGCGGATACGGCCCTCGGCCGGGCCCTGGGGATCGGTGACATCCTCGGTCGCATTGGGGTGCCACCAGTCCTGCACCCACTCGTAGGCGTTGCCTACCATGTCGTAGAGTCCCCAGGGGTTGGCCGGGAACATGCCCACGGGGGCGGTCTCTTTGTAGCCGTCTTCGCGGTAGCTTTCGAGGTTGCTGTGGCGGCCGCCCAGGTTGGCCATGCTGCGGTCCCAGAAGGCGTCGCCCCAGTAGAGCCGGGTGCGGGTGCCGGCCGTGGCGGCGTATTCATACTCCGCCTCGGTGGGCAGACGGTAGAGCCGCCCCTCTTTCGCGGACAGCCAGCGGGCGTACTGCTGCGCCTCCCGCCAGGTGACCGGCTCCACGGGATGGTGATCGCCCCGCTCTCCCTGCTGGTACTCGGGCCGCCGCGCCTTGTGGCTGGGGTCGAACTGTTCAAATTGCAGGTTGGTCACCTCAAAGGCCCCCAGGTAGTAGGGCCGGGTGAGGGTGACGGTGGGTTCGGGCGGGGCGTCGCGCAAACGGCTGGCGCGCCGCAGGGGCCACTTGTCGCCCCGGCTGCGGAAACCCGCAATGGGGCGGAACGAACCCGCTTCGATACGCACGAAATCCATGCCGATGCTGTTGGTGTGGTAGGTGACGTTCTTGACCCGCAGCCCGTTCGGGGTGGCTACCTCCACCGCCTGCTCTTCGCTGTTCCAGGCGACCGGCTCGGAGGGCCAGTTGGAGCGGTCCAGGGGCGGCAGCGCCTGCATGCTCTCCACATACTCGGTCCAGACATAACGCTCGTACCAGGAGACCTTGAAGATGTAGCCCCCTATACCAAGGGCGATCAGCAGCGCGATCCAGAAAACGATTTTTATTGGTTTGGTCATGAGCAGCTTTGGTTTGTATTAGATTGTCGAAACTGGAGTCGATACCAGCCCTTTTTCCCCCTCTCCCTGAGGGAGAGGGTTGGGGTGAGGGGGATAATAAAGCTAAGGCTTAATTTTCATCCCCTCATCCTGTCCTTCTCCCTGAGGGAGAAGGGACGACCATCTTCGATCCCCATGTCACAAAAGCAACAATGGCACAGGCCCCAGAATTATAACTTTAAATGGTCGTCGTAGCGTTCCATGAGATAACAGAGGCAGTCCTGTCGCACCACCTCGTGATCGCGGGTCAGCATGGAGGGAATGACCGGACTGCGCAACAGAAGTTCATCATTATTCAACTCAAAGTACCGCTCTGAGATCTCGCGCCCCTGTTCATCATAGATCTCCAGACCCAGGCCTTTCCCCGCGCCCACCTGTCCGAACAGGGTCCCGCGCGGCAGCTCGCGGAAATTGAGGTGGTCCAGGTCCTGGACGAAACGGATGTCCGTCTCCTCATCGCCGAAGCCGAAGCTCATGCCCTCTGGCACCTTCACCGTGGCCACCGTATGCAGCAGATCCACGTCGTGCTCCGCCACGGGATGTTCGGGATGAGTGGAGAGATGCAGCACCGCGTCCAGGTACTCCTGCGCATGCTCCACCCCGTGGGCCTGCCCCACCTTGCCGCACTCCAGGGTGACGGCGGGACACAGCTTCGCCATGGCCATGGACTGGACGCCGCAGGGGCGGATGAAATAGACCACGGTGCGCCCGAACATGGCGGCCAGGTGCAGGAAACGGTTGTCGATCACATTGACGCAGGCGTAGTGGGGATTGAGGCCCGTATTGTTGTGCAGGTCCACGCTGGCGAACACGCCCCGTTCCGCCATGACGTCCACCACCCGCCGCATCATGCGGCGCTCTGGCGTGTCCTCCTCCTCTGCCTGACAACCTGGCCAGATGCGATTGTAGTCGGGCTGGCCCGGCAGATGACGCGCCCCCTCCGCCGCCGCCGCCACATTGCCGATGAACAGACTCATGGCGCGCGGCAGCGGTTTCTCCCCTCCGCCCGGCCAATAACGGGCCAGCAATCCCCGCACCGCGTCCCACCCTACGGGCTCGTTGCCGTGCATGAGCACGGAAACAAACAGCGCGGGCTCGCGCCGCCCCTCAAGATGAATCAGGGTTGGGCCGCCCAGGGCTTGCTGTAACTGACTGGCCTCCAGCCCCAAGAGGCCGGAGGGAATATGATTCAACTCATTTAACATTCTTTCTTTTCGCCACAGAGGTCACAGAGATCACTGAGGAATACCGTTGTGTTAAAACTCTGTGTCCTCTGTGATCTCTGTGGCAAACAATTCTGATCGGATAACACCAACAATCAAATCTCCCACTCATGTACAGGCACACCTGATTCCTGCCGTTCCAGGTAGGCCTGGGTGAGTCCTTGCATATCCATACCGTAGCGCTTCACCCAGCCCCGTTGCCAGGCGGCGCCGTTGCGGCCTGAGGCGATGCGCCGCTCCATGATCCCCAGCCAGTAATCCGCTTCATGGCCGTCGATTCCCAGGCTCAGCAACCCCTCGTGCGCCTGCGGCAGCAGCACCTCAAGACAGAGCTCCGACAGTTCACCGCTCTTGCCGTCCAGCCAGAAGGCGGGCGCCTCCAGACCCAGCCGCGCCGCCTGGTAGAAGTTCTCCCGCGCATGGTCGTAGGGCAGCCGTTTTTCCGGCGGCGTCTCCTGCCGCGCCAGGGTGGTCACCGCGCCGAAGTAGAAGGCGGCGTTGGCGATGCAGTCCGTCACCGATGGCCCGGAGGGCACCACCCTGTGTTCGATGCGCAGATGGGGAACGCCCTGGTCATTGAATCCGATCAGCGGCCGGTTCCAGCGCCAGATGGTGCCGTTGTGCAGCCGCAGGTGGGCCAGCCCCTCCTCCGCCTCTTCCATCAGCCGCGGCAGCAGTACTGGATAGCGCTGCAGGTTGGCCCGGAAGTATTCGCCGATGGAATCCTCGATATAGCGGATGCCGAAGGTCACCCGCTGGTCCGCTTCCGAGCCGCCCACCGCCACCGCCTGTTCGAACAGAGGGATGCGGGTCTCGTCCCACAGATCACGGCCGAACAGATAGGGGGAGTTGGCGGCGGCGGCGACCATGGGCGCGGAGAGGATCTTGGAGGCGTTGTAATATCGCCCGCCCTGGCTGACGTCCACCTTGAGATGAATCTGAAACGAGGTGGCGGCGGACTCCATCATCACATCGTCGTGCTGCAGGTGCAGCCGGTCGCGGCCCGCCACATCCAGCTGCAGCGGTTTGCCGCCGCGCATGCGCAGCACCTGCTCGTTGAGCGCATGGTAACGATGCAGGGGGGACATGTTCTCCAGGCAGAGATGGGACGGCTCCACCGTGGGCAGGATGCCGATCATGGCCAGGCGCGTTTCCATCGCCCCGGCCACGCCGTTGCAGCGGCGCCAGGTCTGTTCCAGCTCGCGCGCCATGTTCGACAGCGCCGCGCCGGTCAGGGCGCTGGGGCTGCCGTTGAGTTCCACATTGAAGGTGGCCAGTTCCGGCACCACCAGGGGATCATTCAGCCGCTGCAGATAGGGTTCAATCACTGGCGCCGGCCGGCCAGCATCGTCCACCAGCCACGCCTCCAGTTCGAATCCGCCCACATCACCGCCCGGCGGAAATACTCCATCCTCCAGCCACTGGCACAACAGCTCCGTCTCCCGCTCCAGGCGTTGCGCGAACAGGCGGAAATCCGCGGAATCGAAATGGCTGTCGGTGATCTCCTGTCCCAAGCTACTCTCTTCCTCTTAGCCAGCTATCAAGATCCTGCAAACGTTGCGGCGTCCCCACATCTTCCCACACGCCCTTATACAACTCACCGCTCACCTTCCCGGCATCGGCGGCCTTTCGCAACAGGGGCGCGAGGGGAAAGGCGCCTTGGGAACAACCGGCAAACAGTTCCGTGCGATACATCCCGATACCACTAAAAGTATAGCGTTGGCCGCCTTCGTTGCTGACCTCTCCTTTGTGCAGGGCGAAGTCGCCTTTGGGGTTGTGTTCGGGGTTCTGGACCAACACCAGATGAACCAGTTTGTCCGCCGGGCAACGAATATGGCTGAAGTCGTAGTCGCTCCAGATATCCCCGTTGACCACCAGAAAGGGGCCGTCACCTAACAAGGGCAAGGCATTATGAATACCGCCGCCGGTTTCCAGCGCGCCCGGCGGTTCTGGCGAATAGGTGATGCGAACGCCCCAGCGGCGGCCGTCGCCGAGGCGCTCTACGATCTGGTCTCCGAGGTGGGCGTGATTGATCACCAGCTCCCGTATGCCCGCCCGCTCCAGCGCTTCGATGTGGTACTGGATCAGCGGCTTGCCTCCCACCTCCAGCAACGGCTTGGGGGTGCGGTCGGTCAGCGGCCGCATGCGCTCGCCGCGGCCGGCGGCCAGGATCATGGCGTGAGTGGGTCTCAGGGATTCGCTCATATCCGATAGCATACCCCATGATTTTTGTTAGCCACAGAGATCACAGAGTGCACCGAGATACAAACTTTGCCTTAAGGACGTAGGGTGGGGCCCTGCCCCATCATGAACATTGCGACGTCTCTGGCAGGACTCAGGCCTTCGTCATATTCATAGAGTGTATGCACTATTCATCGCGGCGGGGTCGCCGCTCCCACCCAGAGATTTGCAACCGAAGGATCACCTACTTGTGGGAATCGCGACCTAGCGGCGAATGGTGGGACAGAGCCCCCCCCTACGGCCTCATTTTTATAGCAATGAGTTTTCTCTGTGTCCTCTGTGGCTAACCAACAAAAAAGCCGCTCCAAGTGGAACGGCTTTTCTGACTTCCGGTTAGCTCCGGCATCAACGCTTCATGGCATCGAAGAACTCGTTGTTGGTCTTGGTGACCTTGAGCTTGTCGAACAGGAACTCCATGGCCGCCAGTTCATCCATGGGATGCAGGATCTTGCGCAGGATCCACATTTTCTGCAGATCGCTCTCCTTCATCAGCAGATCCTCGCGGCGGGTGCCGGAGCGGTTGATGTTGATGGCGGGGAAGATGCGCTTCTCGGCGATGCGGCGGTCCAGGTGCACCTCCATGTTGCCCGTACCCTTGAACTCTTCGTAAATCACATCGTCCATGCGCGAGCCGGTCTCCACCAGGGCGGTGGCGATAATGGTCAGGCTGCCACCCTCTTCCACGTTACGGGCGGCGCCGAAGAAACGCTTCGGACGCTGCAGGGCGTTGGCGTCCACACCGCCGGTCAGCACCTTGCCCGAAGAAGGGATCACGGTGTTGTAGGCGCGCGCCAGACGGGTGATGGAATCGAGCAGGATCACTACATCCTTCTTGTGCTCCACCAGACGCTTGGCCTTTTCGATCACCATCTCCGCCACCTGTACGTGGCGTGCGGCGGGCTCATCGAAGGTGGAGGAGATCACTTCGCCGCGTACGGAACGCGCCATCTCGGTCACCTCTTCCGGCCGCTCGTCGATGAGCAGCACGATCAGGTAACACTCGGGATGGTTGTGGGCGATGGACTGGGCGATGTTCTGCATCAGCATGGTCTTGCCCGCCTTGGGCGGAGACACGATCAGGCCGCGCTGGCCCTTGCCGATGGGCGCGCACAGCTCAATGGTGCGCGCGGTAATGTCTTCGGTGCTGCCGTTGCCCAGTTCCAGGGTGAACTTCTGATTGGCGAACAGCGGGGTGAAGTTTTCAAACAGGATCTTGTTCTTGGCGTTTTCCGGCTTGTCGTAGTTGATCTCATCAACCTTGAGCAGGGCGAAATAACGTTCGCCCTCTTTCGGCGGCCTGATCTTTCCCGAGATGGTGTCCCCCGTGCGCAGGCTGAACCGCCGGATCTGGCTGGGCGAGACATAGATGTCATCCGGTCCCGCCAGATAGGAGCTGTCCGCCGAGCGCAGGAAACCGAAGCCGTCCTGCAGGATCTCCAGTACGCCATCGCCGTAGATGTCTTCACCTTTCTTGGCGTGGGCTTTAAGGATAGAGAAGATCAGGTCCTGCTTGCGGGAGCGGGCCATGCCTTCGATTTTCATGGAACTGGCCAGTTCAACCAGATCGGCGACCGGCATTTTCTTGAGTTCGGTAAGGTTCATGTTGGTTTGGCGATAAAGAGGGGAAGAAACGGACGATGAACGCCCGGGGAAAAGGGGTAAGTTATAAAAAGGAAAACGTCTGTTAAGAAAAAGTTACTTGGTTCCGGGACGGCGCCCCGGTTGAGAGTGATCTTTCAGGCGATTTTACCACTCTCGCCGAGGGCGTCCAGTCTTTTGTTAATTACAAATTCAGATGTTGCTATCGATGAAGGCCGTCAATTGGGAAACTGACACGGCGCCAACCTTGGTGGCTTCCACTTCGCCGTTCTTGAACAACATCAGGGTCGGGATACCGCGGATGCCGTACTTCGGCGGGGTGTTGGGATTATCATCGATATTGAGCTTGGCAATCTTGACCTTGCCCGTATACTTGCCGGCGATCTCGTCTAGGATCGGCGCAATCATCTTGCATGGGCCGCACCATTCCGCCCAGTAGTCCACCAGCACCGGCTCGGAACTCTGCAATACTTCCGCTTCAAATGAATCATCCGTCACATGAACAATCTGATCGCTCACTGAAATCTCTCCAAGTCAGTTGGGGGATCACGCCTGCAGTGTGCGGAGTCGCACCGACGCTTCCATTAGGGTTGATGTAAAGGTCTACAGGGCCTTGTCCAGTCCTCAATACGGAATACGCAGCCCGCGTACTTGAAACCTATTTGATCCGAATATTTTCAGCTTTGCAAGTCCCCACCTTGGATAATTTACTGTATCCTAGCGCGCCATGAGTGATAAACACCTGACAGACGTCCAGTTCAGCAGCTTCAATTTAACTCCTGAACTATTACAAGGCATTGAAGAGGCGGGCTTTTCCTTTTGCACCCCCATTCAGGCGGAAACCCTGCCGCTGGCCCTTGCGGGGCAGGATGTGGCCGGCCAGGCGCAAACCGGGACCGGAAAAACCGCCGCTTTTCTGCTTGCCACCTTCCAATATCTGACCCTGCATCCAGCAAGCGAAAAACGCAGTAAAACCCAGCCGCGCGCCATTATGCTGGCCCCTACCCGCGAGCTTGCGGTACAGATTCATAAGGATGCGGAACAGCTCGGCAAACATACCGATTTCAAGCTGGGACTGGTGTTCGGCGGCACAGGCTATGACCAGCAGCGCCGCCAACTGGAAGAGGGCGTGGATATTCTGATCGGCACCCCGGGCCGCCTGATCGACTACTTCAAGCAGGGGATATTCAACCTGAAGGCAATTCAGGTGATGGTGCTGGATGAGGCGGACCGCATGTTCGACCTCGGCTTCATCAAGGACATCCGTTATCTGCTGCGGCGCATGCCACCGCCGGAAGAGCGGCTCGGCCTGCTGTTCTCCGCCACCCTATCCTACCGGGTGACGGAACTCGCCTACGAACACATGAATAACCCGCAGACGGTCAAGATCGAAGCGGACAAGGTGACCGCCGACAAGGTCAAGCAGACCTGCTACATGACCGCCAACGAGGAGAAAATCCCGCTCCTGATCGGCCTGCTGCGGCACATGGACCCACGCCGCACCATCGTCTTCGTCAACACCAAGCGGGGCGCGGACCTGGTATGGGGCTTTCTGGAAGGCAACGGCATCAAGGCGGCGGTACTGTCCGGCGACGTGCCGCAGAAAAAGCGCATGCGGTTGCTCCAGCAGTTCCAGGAGGGCGAACTTCCGGTGCTGGTCGCCACCGATGTGGCGGCCCGCGGCCTGCATATCCCGGACGTGAGCCATGTCTTCAATTTCGATCTGCCGGAAGATGCCGAGGACTATGTGCACCGCATCGGGCGCACCGCCCGCGCCGGGGCCAGTGGAGACGCCGTCAGCTTCGCCTGCGAGACCTACGCCTTCTCCATGCCGGAGATTGAGGAGTACATCGGCCACCGCCTGCCCATGGAGCCCGTGAGCAACGAACTGCTGGCCGAAGTGGACCCCAAGAGCCGCAAATATCCGGATCGTACGGAAAGGGAAGAGCGCCACGGCGGCCGAAAGGGGCACGGCAAGCACCGGGGCGGCGAACACAAAAAGGAACACTCCAAAGAGGGCGAATCCCGTCCGAAAAACCGCCGGCGCAGAAAGCCGCGCAAACCGGAAGGCGGCAAGTAACGCCGACCGCCCGTGTTGCACCCGCGCTTCCGATAACAAGCAGAATCCCCATGGCGAAGGACACGGACAACAAATGCAGCCGCTGCCTCGGCTCCAAGTGCTGCACCTACACCACCGAGGCGCTGGGGACGGCGCCGCGCTCCAAGTCGGACTTTGACCACCTGCTGTGGCAGATCTCCCATGAGGGGGTGGAGATCTACAAGGACGAGAGCGGCTGGTACCTGCTGTTTCTGGGCAAATGCGAACACCTGAAGGAAAACGGCGCCTGCGGCATCTACGATCAGCGCCCGCAGATCTGCCGCGACTACGACAACGACTGGTGTGAATACGACGCCCCGGCGGAAGAGGGATTTGAACTCTATTTCCGCAACTACAACGACCTCTACAAATACTGCAACAAGCGCTTCAAGAATTGGGGCAAAAAGAGCCCGCAATGAAGGCGCTCTTCTCCCACGGCAAGGAGAGCGGCCCCTGGGGCTTTAAGATCAAACGGCTGGCGCCCATCGCCGAACGTCACGGCTGGCGGACGGAAAGCATCGACTATACCGACACCATGGACCCCGATGCGCGGGCGCGGCGTCTCATTGAGCGGCTCGCCACGGAGGACGAGCCCTTCCTCCTTATCGGCTCCAGCATGGGCGGCTATGTCTCCCTGGTGGCCGCCGAGTCGCACCCGCCCCGCGGTCTTTTTCTGTTCGCCCCGGCGCTCTACGCCCCGGGCTACGCCGTCCAGCAGTACGCCGCCATCCCCAACACCGAGATCGTCCACGGCTGGTCCGACGACATCGTCCCCGTGGAACACTCCCTGCGCTACGCGCGCGAAGCGGAGTGCACCCTGCACCTGATCCGCGGCGACCATCCGCTGAACGACTCTATTGCGATCATAGAAGGACTGTTTGCGCGTTTTTGCGCAAACAGCGCGCAGGGTTAAGTTACGGCAGGATTAGGGATCAATCCTCGGCGGCTTCCGCCTCGTCCTCTTCTTCTTCCTCTTCCATCTCGATCCCTTCCACCTCGCGGCCGAGGAAATCGAACATCACCAGGTCCTTGCCGAACTTGCCCTGGTTGCGCCGCTGCCCCTCTTCCAGGGTCATGGGCTCGAAGGCGTAGTGCAGAGGCTCATCCTCTTCGATCTTGCTTTCCATAATGTAGATCTCGGCCTCATCCGGGAACCAATCCTCAACGTTAAACTTTTGGGGCTCGTCCAGTTTGGTGAAGATCACCTCGTGACTGGCGATGTCCAGGGTGAATTGCTGGCCGGTTTTCAGTTCAGCGATATTGATGATTCCATCTTCCATCCGATCATTCCTCATCTAGAGTAAGGCGCTCCCCTGGCAGGAGGGCATCATGAAAAGTCTCTTCAATTGGATCAGCCCAACCGAAGCCCAAAAAATATCCCGCCTATCATACAGACACGGATGCGCTTCGCAATCACACTACCGCCAGCCGGATTTCCCGGCCAGCGACAGCCTCTATAGCATCAAATAAATCAGTGACTTAGCGCGCCCTGCCGCCCAACACCGCCGACAACCACTCCTCGCAGGAATACCCGTTCAGATGCGCGCAAGGGTGGCGCCGGCGGTTCAGCGGGGCATCAGCGCCGGCTTCTATCACGATAGCGTGTTTCGTCGCGATCTCTCAGGCCGGATGGAACATGCCTGGGATCAGCCAACTCCCAGGGACCGTCATAGCGATGACTTCTCAGCCAGCGGTGCTTATCCCTTCTGTAATATCTGTCGTTATAGAAATAAACACCGGGGTATCCCTTGACCACATAAAGATTCAGGCGTGAGTCATATACCAGTACGGCGCCGTTGTGCATATGCCGATAGCCGTGCGCAGGCGCATGGGGAGGAGGCCCATAGCCCCGTTGTTGTGGATAGGTGACACAGCCGGACATGGTAACCGCCAGCATAACCAACAAAAGCCCGCCCAAACGTTTCATAACCGCCTCCGAATAGTTGTTTGATCATGGCTTTTGACCCAAAACGGAAGCGGACGACTTCGTCTAGTTTGTAACGATCTGTAACGAAGGATGAGTACAGCGAACGCGGAGGGCGAGGCGCAGGGATGCGCCGAGTAATCGAACTGCCGGCGGTTCGATTCAGCGGCACGGAACAACCGCAAGGGCCTGGCGGCAACGAAAATGAATAAGGGGAAAATGGTGCCCAGGGACAGACAAAATCGTCGGGAACGATTTTGCATGAGCACAGCGAACCCGAAGGGCGAGGCGCAGGGAAGCGCCGAGTAATCGAACTGCCGGCAGTTCGATTCAGCGATATAGAACAACGCTGGGACCCGGCGGCAAAGAAAAACTAAAGGGGGAAAATGGTGCCCAGGGACAGAATCGAACTGCCGACACGGGGATTTTCAGTCCCCTGCTCTACCGACTGAGCTACCTGGGCAAAAAAGAGAGGCGTATTAGACCGGTAGCGGCGGATCGAGTCAAGGGCAATCTGGGCGCAGCGGCCTAGACTTCCGGCAAAAAATCCTTGGGCGGTTGCGAACCCTCGCCGAAGAAGAATTTCTCCATCTCCGCTTCCAGGAACTCCCGCGCCTTGGGTTCGATGGGACTCAGACGGTACTCGTTGATCAGCATGGTCTGCTGTTGCAGCCACATCTGCCACGCCTCCTTGGAGACGTGATCGTAAATACGCCGACCCAACTCTCCCGGGTACGGAATCCGCTCCAGCCCTTCGGCCTCTTTGTCCAGTCTGACGCAGTGTACTTGCCGACTCATGTCTCCTCCCTCCGTTGCTGCAGTTGGCTGATGATGCGGGCCACTGGGGCGGCAAGGCCGCGCGCATCCGGGTCGCTGATCTTATACCAGACCCGCCGCTCCCCCTCCATAACCCTTAACTGCTCCCTCCGCAGCTGGATTTCAACCGGCTCGATATCCAGATGGAAGTGGCTGAAGGTGTGACGGAACATGGGCCAGGGATGAATTTCCGCTCCGGCGACATTCAACTGCTCGCCGCACAGGGCCAGGGGATCTTGCCCCGGCGGACACTCGGGCAGGCTCCAGAGTCCGCCCCAGACCCCCTCGGAAGGCCGTTTCTCCAGCAGCAGCTCTCCCTCCCGGTTGCGGATAATCAACAGACGCACCGCCCGTTCGGGCAGGGGCCTGCGCGGTTTGGGGGCGGGATAGGCCTCCGGGATCCCCCGCTGATGGGCCTCGCATAAAATGTGCAGGGGGCAGGCGCCGCATTGGGGTTTGGAGCGGCTACAGAGCGTGGCCCCCAGATCCATCAGCGCCTGGTTGTACTCCCGGCAGCGCCCGTTCGGCAGCAGCCGTTCCGCCCATTGCCATAGCGTCTTCTGCACCGCCGCGTTTCCCGGCCAGCCCTCCACCACGAAACAGCGGGCCAGTGCCCGTTTGACGTTGCCGTCCAGGATGGGGAAGCAGCGGTTCAGGGCGAGGGAGAGGATGGCCCCGGCGGTGGAGCGGCCGATCCCGGGCAGGGATTGGATGGTCTCAAACTCTTCGGGAAAACGGCCGCCGAATTCATCGCGGATCTTTTTCGCCGCCCGATGGAGATTGCGGGCGCGGGAGTAGTAACCAAGTCCCGACCAGAGGTGCAGCACCTCATCTTCCGCGGCGTCGGCGAGCGTGATGACGTCGGGGAAGCGCCGCATGAAGCGCGCGTAGTAGGGGATCACACTGCTCACCCGGGTCTGCTGCAGCATGATCTCGGACACCCACACCCGGTAGGGCGTGGGGTCCTGCTGCCATGGCAGATCCTTGCGGCCGTGACATTCAAACCACCGCAACAGCTCTCTTGAAAAGGTATCCGCACTCACTATTCCATCCGCCCTCAATGCACCCCGGAACCAAATCCGACAATTTCTTTCGAATGTGTAAAAATACGCGTCAAAAAAGAGAGGCGTCAATTTCCCCTGCCATGCGTAACCTAATCCCGACCCTGATCCTTGCCTGCCTGTCCGCTGGCGCTCACGCCCTCGGCTTTCCCCTCATCCCCGGCCAGGATGTGGTGGGACGGCTCAGCGCCATTGAAACCCAATATGAGGACACCTTCTCCGACATCGCCCGGATGTATGACGTGGGTTACCGGGAGATGATCACCGCCAATCCCACGGTGGACGCCTGGCTGCCGGGCAACGGCAAGGAGGTCATCATACCAAGCCGCTTCATCCTGCCGCCGGGCCCGCGCGAGGGCATCGTGATCAACCTGGCGGAACTGCGGCTCTACTACTATCCCGAAGGGGAGAACCGCGTCATCACCTATCCCCTCGGCATCGGCCGCGAAGGCTGGAGCACGCCAGAGGGCGAGGCCAAGATCGTGCGCAAGAAGGAGTTCCCCACCTGGACCCCGCCCGAGTCCATCCGCCAGGAGGCGCTGGAAAACGGAGAAGTTCTGCCCGCCAAGGTGGAAGCGGGACCGGACAACCCACTGGGCGATTACGCCATGTACCTGAGCATTCCCGGCTATCTGATGCACGGCACCAACAAGCCCTACGGCGTGGGCATGCGGGTCAGCCACGGCTGCATGCGCCTCTATCCGGAAGACATCGCCAACCTGTTCCCGCAGGTGCAGGTAGGCACCAAGGTGCGCATCATCAACCAGCCCTTCAAGGCGGGCTGGCTGGGAGGCAAACTCTATGTGGAGGCCCACCCGCCGCTGGTGGAGCAGAAACAGCAGGGCAGCATCAATTTCACCCCCCTGTCCCAGGCCATCGTCGGTGCACTGGGCAACCGCAACATCAGAATCGACTGGGAGCGGGCAAAGACGATCGCCCTGGAGCACAGCGGCATTCCTGAAGTGCTGTTCGACCCGGCGCCACGGCCGGCGGCGGCCCCGCAACCCTTCCCGGCCGATGGCCGCTTTTCCGGCTCCATAAAGTTTTATAGCGACCAGTAGCCGGGCATAAAAAAACCCAGGGCATCACCCTGGGTTTTTCGTTCCGTTACCGGCTCCGGCTTATTTCGCCATCGCTTTCTCGGCCATGCGGCTGCAGCGTTCGTTGCACTCATCGGCAGCGGCCTGTGCGGCATTGGCGGCGTCCATGGCGGCATTGGCCTTGCTCATGGCGGCGTCAGCGGTTTCCTGGGCCTTGGCCACATCCGCTTCCAGCTTCTGCAGCTGTTCGGTGGTGGCGCAACCCGCCAGCAGTCCGAGGCTCAAAGCCACTACGGACAGCTTTACAATCATGCTTTTCATCATCTCATTGCTCCTTAAATCACTCTTGACTCAGATTCCAAGGTACTGCCCGGCTACGCCGACAGACTCCCCAGCGGCAAACATCCATTTCGAATGTTATCCTATTTATTAAGTTTTTGCCATATGTGCCGGGTTGTAATACTTTTTTCCCAAATTGCTATTTAAAAAGTCCCTTCAATCCCTGCCGCACGGCATCTTTCAACTGGCCTTCAGTGCTCTGGCTGCCGGCAGCGGTTCCCTCCGTACCCGTCGCCGCTTCGGTGCCTGCCGCCTCTTCACTGGCGCCGCCCAGGCCCTTTTTCAGCAGTTCACGAACTCCACGCTCCTTGGCCAGCTCAAAGGCAATCTCCTGCCAGTGGATGGTCCGCGTGGGTGATGCCAGAGGTCCTTTCCAGGTCACAGGCACCTCAATCTTCTTGCGCGCCAGCTCTTCCAGCTCCTTGCCGCCCTGACCTTTTGAGGTGTCGATAATATTGACCCGGATGGTGTAATCCACATACTCCCGCACCAGATCCACCAGTCCCGCACCCCTTACCCGCAGGTAGGGCGATGCGGCGGAGAGATCCTGGTTGCGCACCACGCCATTGGTGATCACGCCGGTCCCCTGCAATACCGAAAAATCGGTCCGCTGCGGTTCGTTGGATGAGGATGAGCGTTTGCCTTCGAACATGGCCTTGGCATCACGGATGGACTGGGCCAGATTCACGCCCTTGATGGAGCCGTCCCGGAACAGGAAACTCAGATTCCCGTTGAGGCTTCTCTTCAACGAATTGACGCTATTGCCGCTGGCCTTCACCTTGGACTCAAACTGCGCCGTGCCGGAAAGGCGGTCCTCATCCGCCAGTTGCTTGAGCAGAGGTTCCGCCTGCACCCCCTGCAGGTTGGTGTTTGCAGTCAGCAACGGCGTCTTTCCCGCCACGTTGAGGCTCATGGCACCCTGGTAATTGCCGCCGTAAAAACGGTTCACCTGCTGATCCAGATTGACGTGGCCGTTCTTCGCCACCACCTTGACGCGCACATCTTCGGCCAGCAGGCGGTTCACCACCAGACGCCCGATGTTAAGGGTGCCGTTCAGGTTGAGTCCGCGCAGGGTCTGTACGGGGAACAGCTCTTCGTTACCCGCGGCGGCCGAACCGCCCCCCTGGCCGGACGCGGACGCCCCGCCCGCCGGCCCCTGGGCCTTGGGCGGCAGGTAACGGTCCAGATCGATGGCGTTGACGTTGAGTGCAAAGGTGGCCGCGCCGCCGGTCAGGCTCGCCTTGCCGGTCATCTGGGTGTCGTCCAGGGTCAGCGCCAGCTTGTTGAAACTGGTGGTCTTCCCCTGGGCACTCAGGGCCACATCGGCCGCCACCCGGGTCAGCACATTGGGATCCGCCGTCCGCGGTACGCTCATCCCCAGGGCCGCCATCCATTTGCGCAGATTGAACTGCCCCAGCTTGAGATTGCCGCTGAATACGGGCGCCTGGGTATTCAGGCCGTTCCCCTTCAGGTTGCCGGACAGGGAGAGATCGCTGGAGGTGGCCTTGAGGTTATCCAGCGTCAGGGCGCTGCCATCCAGCGCTGCCGCCAGGGCGGTCTGCAGATCCGCGCGCAGGGAGCCCTGGGGTATGGCGTCGCCCTTGGCGTCCACCGAGGCCTTCAGGTCGCCGATCTTGAGCCATCCCGCCTGCTGATCCAGCAGCAGATTGCCCGTGAGCTGAAAGCTTCCGGAGTACTTGGGTTTGCTGCTGTTCAGGTTGAGCGCCAGTTTCAGGCCGTCCACCTTCAGCTTGCCGGCGGCGTCATCCAGCAGCACGGTGCCGCCCAGGTCCGCCCTGCCCTGGAGCTGCGGCTTGGCGCTGGAGAAGGCCAGCCCGCCCTCCAGATCCACTGGCTTGCCCGGGGTGATGGAACCACTGTCCAGCTTCAGATCCGCGATCTTCACCTGCTGGCCCTG